>NZ_CAXYJV010000038.1:0-246645 GCF_964277875.1 uncultured Comamonas sp. | reverse complement strand
GGCTGCCTATCAGGACCGTCCTGGAGCCGGTGACGATTCGCGCGTATTTGACTTTGTCGTCGATGCGAGCTGCTGGCTTTCCTGACATGCGAATTCCTATCAAAAATTGATGATAAATAGTCTAAATCTACCATACTGAGGCTTTTGATAGGAGGTGAATTTGAAGATGAGAGATGGCCTTAGACCATGCCAACGCAGCGCCGCAAACATAACAGTCCGGCCAGTAAACGGCATTGATGAGCCTATGCAGTTGTGTTCATCCGCCAGCCCTTGACCTGTCTCAGGGGAGCATCACCCAGCCTGTAGGCCGACGCCGCAAGTTGTATCTGCAGGCTTCCAGCGTCACGGGGTGTGGCTACCATTCTCTCCTAGGGGTACCGCCGAATAGACGGCGGTGCAGACCTGATTGCCATAACAGCAAATTTCAAAGGAGTAGGTATGCAACGTTTTTCCATGCGCACCCTGGGTGTTGCGGCGGCCGTAGTTGCCGGCGCTCTGTCGATGGCGGCCTGCACGGTCACCAAGCCTGAGACCAGCAATGCGCCGCGCGCAGACGAAACATCCGTCGATGCACGCGCCAACGCTGCGCTGGAGCGCCTGTACCAGACCGCTCCTGGCTCCAAGGACCTGGTCGCGCGCTCCAAGGGCGTGCTGGTGTTCCCATCCGTCATTGGCGGCAGCTTTGTGATCGGTGTGGAGCATGGCCGTGGCGTGCTGCGCGTGGGTAACCGCAGCGACAGCTACTACAGCACCACCGGCGCGTCGATCGGCTGGCAGGCCGGTGGCCAGTCCAAGGCCGTCATCTATGTGTTCAACACGCCTGAAGCGCTGGCGAAGTTCCGCGACAGCAATGGCTGGTCGGTGGGTGCAGACGCCACCGTGGCCGCCGGCCGCATCGGCGCCAACGGCAGCATCGACACCACCTCGGCCCAGGCCCCTGTGACCAGCTTTGTGCTGAACAACGCTGGCCTGGAAGCGGGCGTGTCGCTGCAAGGCGCCAAGATCACCAAGATCAAGGAATAAAGCAGCGCCCACAGCGGCTGCTCAGCAGAAACCGGCCAGCTTTCACTGGCCGGTTTTTTTGCGCCTGCGCCTTGTGCGAGCGGCTTATTGCTGGCCTTCGCTCAAGGTGTGCAGCTGGAACTTGCCGGAGGCATCCCAGAGCCAGGTCTCGGTATAGGAGACCATGACCTCGCCATGGCGCAAATGCTGCGGGGCCGGGAAGGGGGCAGCGGCCTGCACCAGCGCCTCGATCTGTGGCGGCACCTCCTGGGCCTGCGCGGGCTCGCGCATCCAGTTCATGTCCTGGATATGGCCGTCTTCATCCAGCAGCAGCTCCAGCACGCCGATGGCGTAGAGCATGGGCGGCAGCATGCCGGGGTAGATGCGCTCGGCATAGCGGTCATACAGGTGCTGTGCGCAGCGCTTGCGGTAGGCCTCATCGGCAACCGGGTTGAGCACCGAGTCCTGGCCATCGGCTTGCGGGGACCAGGCGGGCATGCGCATGCCTGGCAATTCAGTGAGCACCGAGAGGTAGCTGTCCTGGTCGTCATCCTGCTCGGGGGTGTTGGCCCCCTTTGCCGGCTGGCCTGAGGACGCCTTGGCTGCGGCGGGCGCCTTGCGCGGTATACGAAAAAGCGTATGCCAAAGTCGTGACAGCAGGGAGGGAGAGGGTCGATCACTCATGGTACAAATCCGTCTACAGCGGCCCTGCAGTATCGCAGGCCGCTTTTCATCATGGAACAAGGCATGCCCGTACTGCAGCAATTATTGGCTCGCCTGGCGACGCAGGATGCCTGTCTGGTTCAGGTGGAGTCTACACAGGGATCGGCGCCGCGTGATACCGGGGCCTGGATGGCTGTGTTTGCCCAGGACCAGCTCGGTACGATTGGCGGCGGCCACTTGGAGTGGCAGGCTGCCAGCAAGGCGCGCGATCTGCTGGCCCGTGGCGGCGCGCCGTTGAGTGAGCGTTTCGCGCTGGGCCCGCGCCTGGGCCAGTGCTGCGGCGGCGTGGTGCAGCTGCGTTTTGAGCGGATTGCCCAGGCCGACAGCGCACGGCTGGCGCAGTCCCTGGCCCCGGTGTGCAGCCCGGTAGCGGTGTTTGGTGCCGGCCATGTGGGCACAGCCCTGGTGCAGCTGCTGGGCACGCTGCCGCTGCACATCACCTGGGTCGACAGCCGCGAGCAGCTGTTTCCGCCCGGGCTGCCGGCCCAGGTGCAGACCGAGTATTCCGACCCGATCGAGGTGGCGGTGGCAGACCTGGCGCCGGGCAGCAGTGTGTTCATCCTCACCCACGACCACCAGCAGGACCTGCAGATCACCCAGGCCTGCCTGCAGCGCCAGCGCCAGCACGGCGATCTGGACCTGATCGGTTTGATTGGCAGCGCCACCAAGCGTGCCAGTTTTGCGCACCGGCTGGCCGAGCGGGGTTTTGCCGATGCGGAGTTTGCCCGCATCACCTGCCCGATCGGGCTGCCGGGCATCCATGGCAAGGAGCCCGAGGTGATTGCGATTGCGGTGGCCGCGCAGCTGCTGCAGCACCTGCAACGCGCGCAGCATGCCTGATGCGTTTTTCACAGCGGGCAGGCACGGCGCAGGCGGTGCGGAGGCGGCCTGCAGCGGTTTTGCTGCGTTGCATCAGGGTTTTATCTAGGGGCTGTGCAGCTTTTTGCCGACCTTTGGGCAGCAGAAATTGCATACACTTTAAGTCTACAAAAGGTCGCAGCGGTGCCCCGGTCATGTCGATGATGGCTGTGGATTGCGGCCTGTCTGCTGCTCAGATCGCCCGCCGTGGTGAGCAGGTTCAACAAGTGGCCGGTGCCTCCACACTGGCGGCTTGAGGAGGAGAGCGGGGCATCACCCCTCCCTCGCACTGGCAGCCCCCACGCTGCCAAGGATGAGAGCAATGGAAGGCTATATCCTCGATTGGGCGAACCTGTTGTTGCGCTGGCTGCATGTGATCACGGCCATTGCCTGGGTGGGTTCCTCGTTCTATTTTGTGTTTCTCGACAGCAGTCTGACCCCGCCGGAGGACGAAGACCTGAAAAAGCAGGGCGTCAGCGGCGAGCTGTGGGCCGTGCATGGCGGCGGCTTCTACCACCCGGTCAAGTTCAATGTCTCGCCGCCCAAGCTGCCGGACCACCTGCATTGGTTCTACTGGGAGAGCTACACCACCTGGCTGTCGGGCTTTGCGCTGCTGACGGTGTCCTACCTGTGGAACGCCAATATCTACCTGGTCAACCCGGCCGATCCCAACGCGATGAGCGCCCCGCTGGCGGTGTTCACGGCGCTGAGCTTTCTGGCGGTGTTCTGGCTGCTGTACGACGGCATCTGCCGCGTGTTCGGCTTCAAAAAGCATGGCGATGCGATCGTGGGCGCAATGGTGCTGGTGCTGGTCTGCATCGCCGCCTACCTGGCCTGCCATATCTTCCCCGGCCAGGCGGCCTTCCTGCTGATGGGCGCGATGCTGGCCACGTCGATGAGCGCCAACGTGTTCTTCTGGATCATTCCTGGCCAGCGCACCGTGGTGCGGGCCTTGAAGAATGGCGACCCGGTGGACCCCGTCTACGGCAAGCGCGGCAAGCAGCGCAGCGTGCACAACACCTATTTCACATTGCCGGTGCTGTTTGCGATGCTGTCCAACCACTACGGCTGGCTCTACAACCAGAAGTACAACTGGCTGGTGCTCATCGGCATGATGTTCGCCGGCGCGGCCATTCGCCAGTTCTTTGTGCTGCGCCATGGCCACAAGCTGGGCCGCAACAAGCACCCCTGGCCTTATGCGCTGATCGGTGTGCTGGTGATTCTGGGCGTGATTGCCTGGCTGCGCCCCGGCCCCCAGCCTGCGGTGGCGGCAACACCTGCCCCTGCCAGCCAGCCCGCTGCCGGCGCGGTACCGTACGGCGAAGTAGCCAAGGTGTTTGCCCAGCATTGCGTGCTGTGCCACAGCGCCACCGGCCTGGCGCAAAAGAATGTGAAACTCGACAGCCCGCAGGAAGTGGCCCAGCACACGCAGCAGATCTACCAGCAGGTCGTCGTGCTGCGCAAGATGCCCTTTGGCAACCCCGAGGGGCTGAGCGCCGACGAGCGCGATCTGGTCAAGCGCTGGTTCGAGTCCGGGGCATCGACGGCGCCTTGATGGCCAGCGCCGGTGGGCTGGGCTGGCGCCCGGCCCGGAGAAATCCGACTACAGCCTGGGGTGGCTGATCGGCGTAGGATGGGAGGGTTGGGGCATGCCCAAGCCCCTGCTTGCGGTGGGCGGCTGGGGATGCGTGTCACAAATCCACATCTTCTCGCATGTCAAATTTCGATATCCAATTGCTGCTGACCGCCTTGGTGAGTGTGCTGGTGCTGGTGGCGCTGATTGTTTCGCGCATCCGCATGCACCCGTTGCTGGCGCTGCTGATCGTCTGTATCGGCGTGGGTTTTGCCACCGGCATGGCGCCCGGCGACATTGCCAAGAACATCACCAACGGCGCCGGCAAGACCCTGGGTGCCGTCGGCGTGGTGATTGCGCTGGGTGCGATGCTCGGCAAGATCCTGGCCGATTCGGGCACCACCGAGCGCCTGGCCAGCGCCATTTTGCGCCATACCTCGGACCGCATGATTCCCTGGGCGATGACCCTGGTGGCCTTCATCATCGGGATTCCGATGTTCTTCGAGGTGGGTCTGGTGGTGATGCTGCCGCTGATCTTCAGCGTCGCGCGCAAGCTCGAAAGCCGCGAGAAATTCAAGGGCTCGGCCTATGTCTATGTCGGCGTGCCGGTGATTGCGGCGCTTGCGGCGATGCATGGCATGGTGCCGCCCCATCCGGGCCCGCTGACCGCCATTGCGACCTTGAAGACCACCGTCGGCCCGACAATGCTCTACGGCTTCCTGGCTGCGTTGCCCGCGATGGTGCTGGGCGGTCCGTTGTACGGCGCTTTCATCACCCCACGCATGACGACCCGGCCCGAACAGGCGCTGCTGGACCAATTTACCGAGACCAAGACCGACAGCGGCAAGAACCAGCCCGGCATTGCACTGGGCGTGCTGTCGGCCTTGCTGCCTGCGCTGCTGATGCTGGCCCATGCGCTGGCCGAGATGGCCTTGCCCAAGGGTTCGGCGCTGCTGCAGGTCGCCAGCTTCCTGGGCAACCCGCTGATTGCGATGCTGCTGGGTGTGCTGTTTGCGGCCTTCACGATGGTCTACCTGCGTGGCGGCGATGCCGAAAAGCTGCGTGACACCCTGGGTGCCAGCCTCAAGCCGATTGCCGGCATCATCATGATCATTGCCGGCGGTGGCGCTTTCCAGCAGGTGCTGACCAGCGCCAAGGTGGGCGATGCCATCGTGCACCTGACGCACCAGTTTGCGTTCCCGCCGCTGGTGCTGGGCTGGCTCATTGCGATGCTGCTGTCGGTGTCGACCGGTTCGGCCACCGTGGGCATTGTGGGCGCAGCCGGCTTGCTGGCCCCGCTCGCCGCTGCCGACCCCAGCCTGAACCTGCCTTTGCTGGCGCTGTCGATTGGCTGCGGCTCGCTGTTCTTCAACTATGCCAACCATGCCGGCTTCTGGATGGTCAAGGAGTCCTTTGGCATGACGATGGGCGAGGCGACCCGCACCATTACCGTGGTGCAGTCCATCGTCTCGTTCGTGGGTTTGTTGATGGTGCTGCTGTTCAACACCTTGCCGGCGCTGGGCGGATAGCAGCGCTCCAGAAATGCAAATGGGCCGCAGCAGCAATGCTGGCGGCCCGTTTTTTTTGCCGTTGAAGGCGCGCCGTGCTCAGTCGGCAGGCTTGGCTTGGTCGGCTGCTGCGTCGCCTGCGTCAGCGCTGTTGTCTGCATCTGGCTGCGATGGCGCGCCGTCTTCGGTGTGGTCGGGGGTGTCGGACGCAGAGTGTCCGCTGGCCTTGCGCTGGGCTTTTTCTTCCTTTTTCTTCTTCTTTTCCAGCTCGCGCTGGCGCTTCTCGTACTGGTAATTCGGCTTGGCCATGTTTTTGTTCCTTAGCGGTGTTCAGCCTCCACGATACAGCATGCGCCGTACCTGGGGGCCAAGCATAGTCATGTTTGAGGGGTGGGAAGGGTAAAGCTGGCGCTGCCGCGCAGCAAAAAACCGCCCGCAGGCGGTTGGGTGGCGTCGCCCGGCCGGGGCCGGGCGGGGCGCAGATCAGGCGCCTGCGACTTCAATGCCCTTGAATTCGCCGGTGGCGATCTTTTCCTTCCAGATCGCGGGGCCGGTGATGTGGGCGCTGGTGCCGCCGGCATCCACGGCCACGGTCACCGGCATGTCGACCACATCGAATTCATAGATGGCCTCCATGCCCAGATCGGCAAAACCGACCACCTTGGCATGCTTGATGGCCTTGGAGACCAGGTACGCGGCGCCGCCCACGGCCATCAGGTAGGCCGACTTGTGGTTCTTGATGGCTTCGATGGCGACCGGGCCGCGCTCGGACTTGCCGATCATCGCGATCAGGCCGGTCTGCGACAGCATCATGTCGGTGAACTTGTCCATGCGGGTGGCGGTGGTCGGGCCGGCAGGGCCTACGACTTCGTCACGCACCGGGTCCACCGGGCCCACGTAGTAGATCACGCGGTTGGTGAAGTCGACGGGCAGGGGCTCGCCCTTGGCCAGCATGTCCTGGATGCGCTTGTGCGCAGCATCGCGGCCGGTCAGCATCTTGCCGTTGAGCAGGATCGTGTCGCCGGGCTTCCAGCTGGCCACTTCTTCCTTGGTCAAGGTGTTCAGGTCCACGCGCTTGGACTTGTTGTAGTCGGGAGCCCAGTCGATCTTGGGCCAGGTGTCCAGCGATGGCGGGTCCAGGTACACGGGGCCGGAGCCGTCCATCACGAAATGGGCGTGGCGGGTGGCGGCGCAGTTGGGGATCATCGCCACAGGCTTGGAGGCCGCGTGCGTGGGGTACATGTTGATCTTCACGTCCAGCACGGTGGTCAGGCCACCCAGGCCCTGGGCGCCGATGCCCAGCGCATTGACCTTCTCGAACAGCTCCAGGCGCAGCTTTTCCACCTCATCGAGCTCGGCACCGCTGGCGGCCTTTTGCTGCAGCTGGTACATGTCGAGGTCTTCCATCAGGCTTTCCTTGGCCAGCAGCACGGCTTTTTCAGCGGTGCCGCCAATGCCGATGCCCAACATGCCCGGTGGGCACCAGCCCGCACCCATGGTCGGCACGGTCTTGAGCACCCAGTCGACGATGTTGTCGCTGGGGTTCATCATGATCATCTTGGACTTGTTCTCCGAGCCGCCGCCCTTGGCCGCCACGGTCACATCCAGCTTGTCGCCCGGCACGATCTGCACATTGATGACGGCAGGCGTGTTGTCCTTGGTGTTCTTGCGGGCGAACTGAGGGTCGGCCACCACCGAGGCACGCAAGGTGTTGTCGGGGTGGTTGTAGCCACGGCGCACGCCTTCGTTGATGGCGTCTTCGAGGCCCATCGTGAAGTCTTCCCACTTCACATCCATGCCCACCTTCAGGAACACGTTGACGATGCCGGTGTCCTGGCAGATGGGACGCTGGCCGGTCGCGCTCATCTTGGAGTTGGTCAGGATCTGGGCCATCGCATCCTTGGCCGCCGGGCTTTGCTCGCGCTCGTAGGCCCGTGCCAGGTGCTGGATGAAATCCGGTGTGTGGTAGTAGCTGATGTACTGCAGGGCGCCCGCGATCGAGTCGATCAGGTCCTGCTGACGGATGGAGGTGGTCATCGTGCTTGTGGGGTGGGTTTTGGATTGCGCAAGGCTATGGTGCCGTTGGCGCTCGGTATCACGGCAGCGATTATCGGCCTTTCGCCAGGCCGGTGGTGGCAAATGCCTGATAAGTCTTCTAGAAGACTCAGGTGTCGCTCAGGTGTCGGCCTGCGCTATGAGCATGCGCGCAGCATGGCTGCTCGGCGCAGATGAGAACGGCTGTCATTGACTGCGTTAGGATGCGGTGCCGCGCCCGCTTTGCCGCAAGGCGGGCGGCGCCCTGTTGACGAATCCTGCGGCCCACCAGCCATACGCTTACCAGCCAGACGAGCCGCGTTGCAATTGTTGAGATACAAGGAGTGATCCAGACATGACAGCTACCCGCCAGGAAAAAGACACCTTCGGCCTGATCGATGTGCCCGCCGACAAACTCTGGGGTGCCCAGACGCAGCGTTCGCTGCAGAACTTCGACATCAGTGGCGAGAAGCAGCCCGGCGAGATCATCCATGCGCTGGCGCAGGTGAAAAAGGCCAGTGCCACCGTCAACCACGCGCTGGGCCTGCTCGACGAGAAGAAGGCCAAGGCCATCAATGCGGCCGCCGACGAGGTGATTGCCGGCCAGCACCCCGATGAGTTCCCGCTGGTGGTCTGGCAGACCGGCTCGGGCACGCAGACGAACATGAACGTCAACGAAGTGCTGGCCAACCGCGCCAGCGAACTGCTGGGCGGCGAGCGCGGCGAGTCGCGCCTGGTACACCCCAACGACGATGTGAACAAAAGCCAGTCCAGCAACGACGTCTACCCCACCGCGATGCATGTGGCTGCCGTGACCGCCATCGAGCGCAAGCTGCTGCCGGCGCTGGAAAAGCTGCGCCGCACCTTGCAGGCCAAGAGCGAAGCGTTCAACGACATCGTCAAGATTGGCCGTACCCACCTGCAAGATGCCACGCCGCTGACCCTGGGCCAGGAGATCTCCGGCTGGGTGGCCCAGCTGGAGCATGGCGCCAAGCACCTCAAGTCGGCACTGCCCCATCTGTATGAGCTGGCGCTTGGCGGCACCGCCGTGGGCACCGGCCTGAATGCGCCCAAGGGCTATGCCGAAGGGGTGGCGCAAGAGCTGGCCAAGCTGACCGGCTACCCCTTTGTGACCTCGCCCAACAAGTTCGAATCGCTGGGCTCCTGCGATGCGCTGGTGTTCGGCCATGGCGCCCTCAAGACCCTGGCCGCCAGCCTGATGAAGATCGCCAACGATGTGCGCTGGCTGGCGTCGGGCCCGCGCAGCGGTCTGGGTGAGATATCCATCCCCGAGAACGAGCCCGGCTCGTCGATCATGCCGGGCAAGGTCAACCCCACGCAGTGCGAAGCGATGACCATGCTCTGCGCCCAGGTGTTCGGCAATGATGCTGCGATCAACGTGGGTGGCGCCTCCGGCAACTTCGAGCTGAATGTGTTCCGCCCGATGGTGGCGCACAACTTCCTGCAGAGCGTGCGCCTGCTGGCCGATGGCATGGTGAGCTTCAACGACCACTGCGCCGTGGGCATCGAGCCCAACCGCGAGCGCATCACCGAGCTGGTGAGCCGCTCGCTGATGCTGGTGACCGCGCTGAACACCCATATCGGCTACGACAAGGCGGCCTATATCGCCAAGAAGGCGCACAAGGAGGGCAGCAGCCTGCGCGATGCCGCTGTGGCCAGCGGCCATGTGACCGCCGAGCAGTTTGACCAGTGGGTCGTGCCCGAGCACATGGTGGGCAATCTGTAAGCGCCAACCCGACGCTTGCCTGTTGCAGAGCCCGCAGTGATGCGGGCTCTGTGCATCTACACTGGCTGTTTATGCCTTTTCGTGGGGATAGCTATGCCATCAGAGCCCATGCAGTCGTTGACCGTCCAGTCCCAGCCAGGCGAAGGCTTTGTGGCCGGTGGTGTGGATATCCACGTGCTGGCGCAGGCGCTGGGCGTAGCGGTGTTCGAGACGCCCTGGCACATGCCCCAATACCAGCTGGGCGAGCGGGGCGCCTGGCGGCTGCTGCGCGGCGGTATGGGGCTGGACAGGGGCTATTACAGCGGTGCCTGTATCTATGGCGGCACAACCGCGCTGTTGCGCAAGAACGCCGAAGGCGGATGGGACACCTGGATGTCGCTGTCGCCTTTCGAGATCGAGAGCCAGGAGCTGGCCTGCCGACATGCGCTGGGGCACACGGTGGTCATGGGCCTGGGGATGGGCTGGGTGACGGCCAATATGGCCTTGAACCCGGCCGTGGAGCGGGTCACCGTCGTCGAGCGGGATCCGCAAGTGATCGCGCTGTTCCAGCACATGCAGGTGCTGGAGGGCTTGCCGGCAGAGGCGGCGGCCAAGATCCATATCGTGCAAGCCGATGCGTTGCAGTGGCGCCCTGCGCCGCAGCAGCCGGTGGACTTTTTGTATGCCGATATCTGGCTGCAGCTGGCCGAGCCCCAGGCGCTGGCCGAGGTGCAGCAGATGCAGGCGCATGTGCATGCGGCGCAACTGTACTTTTGGGGCCAGGAGTGGGTGCTGGCTGCGCCTTTGCAGGCAGGGTGGGGTAGCCCAGGTTGGGCCGCAGCATTGGCAGATGCCGTGACCGCCACAGGCCTGCCCTTGCTGACAGCAGTGGATGGCGGATTTGCGCCCTGGGTGGAGCGCATCTGGCGCGAGCGGCTGGCCCGCAAGCCTGCATGAAGCATTCTGTGATTCAGGCCTGCGCGCGCGCCGCCCAGGCCGCCCGGCCGCTTTGCCAGGCCAGCAGCGCCAGGGTCAGCAGCATTGCCACATTCACCGCCTGCCAACCCAGGGTCTGGATCAGTATGCCGCAGCTCAGCGACATCAGCGCGGCGCTGCCGTTGTTGGTCCACTCCATCATCGGCTGGGCCTGGGGGCGTTCCTCCGGGGTGCTCGCCTGGTTCAGCAGGCTGGTGCCTGCCAGGATCATCAGGTTCCAGCCGGCGCCCAGCAGCAAGGAGCTGATCAAGAAGGGCAGGAACTGCGGGCCGCTCAGCGCCACCGCCGCGCTGGCGGCCAGCAGGGCGGCACCCAGCCAGGCCAGGCGCCGCGCGCCAAAACGGTCTACCGCGCGGCCCGCAAACAGCGAGGGCGCAAACATGCCCAGCACATGCCACTGGATGACCTGGGTGGAGCTGGCCAGCGAGTGGCCCGCACCATGCATGGCCAGCGGGGTGGCATTCATCACCAGCACCATCAAGCCATGGCCGCAGGCGCTCAGCATGATCGCCTGGCGCAGCGCGGGACGCTGCCAAAGCTGGCGCCGCGATACCACCGGCGGGGCGGCTGACCTGGCCTGCATCGGCAGGTGCAGGCGCGCTGGCAGGCATTGCAGCAGCGCGCAGGCCAGCAAGGCCAGCACGGCAATCGCCAGGTAGGCGCCTGCCAGCGGTGTGGTCAGGGCGCCGGCTGCATGGATGGCCAGGCTGGGCGCGAGCAGGGCTGCGGCGATGCCACCGGCCAGCACCCAGGCTGCGGCACGGCCACTGTGCTCGGCCGGCATGCCATCCAGCGCGGTAAAGCGGTAAAAACCGGCGGATGCCTGGTAGCCGCCCAGCAGCAGCATCGCCAGGCAGAACAAGCCAAAGCTCGCATGCACCACCGCCCAGGCGGCCAGCAGACCGGCGGCTACCCCCAGCAGCGCGCCGCATTGCAGGCCCCGGGCGCGGCCATGCTGCTGCATCCAGCGGGCCAGCTGGCCAATCGACAGCAGGTTGCCTGCCACCAGCAAGGTCAGCGGCACCGTGGCGAGCACCGGCCAGGGCGCCAGTTGCCGGCCCACCAGCCCGGTGAGGGCGATGCCGATGATGGAACAGGACCAGTACAGCGCCTGCGCGATGCTGAGGGTGAGCAGTTGGGGGTGGTGTTGGAGCAGCATGGGCGGGGATCAGGGAATGGTGGGACGTGTGGGTGCCGCCGGGCAGCACAGGCTGTCCGGATCGCGTGGGGTATCTGGTTGAGCGGGTCAGCCTCTGTGCGGCTGGCCTTCGCTATCCGGCGCCAAAGCGCTCGGCAAAGGCCTGCGGGCTGATGGACAAGGTCTTGTGAAAGCTGCGGCGCAGGTTTTCCGGGTGGCCAAAGCCGCACAGCCGTGCCACGGTGGAGACAGAGGCCTGGCGCTGGCTCAGCAAGGTGGTGGCAGCCTGCAGCCGCACGCGCTCCACATAGCGGCCCGGCGTGGTGCCCAGCTCCTGCTGGAACACGCGCGCCAGGGTGCGCGGCGGCAGGCAGGCCTGCGCTGCGAGTTGCTCCACACTAAGGCGCTCGCCCAGGTGGCCGGGAATCCATTCCAGCAGCCCGGCCAGGCGTGGCGCCTGCGTGGTCTCTGCGGCCAGCAGCGGGCTGAACTGCGCCTGGCCGCCGGGCCGGCGCACAAACATCACCAGGTGCCGGGCGACGGCCAGCGCCATGCTGCGGCCCAGGTCGGCCTCGATCAAACTCAGCGCTAGGTCGATGCCCGAGGTCACCCCGGCCGATGTGAAGATATGGCGCTGCTGCGGATGGCTGGCATCAAAGGTGTGTAGCCGGTCGCCATCGACCTGGATGGGGCGCTCCATACCCGCCAGTTCGGCCAGGCGGCACCAGTGGGTGGTGGCAGGCAGGCCGTCGAGCAGGCCGGCGCGTGCCAGGATCAGCGCGCCCGAGCAGACCGAGCCCAGGCGCAACACCTTGGGCGCCGTGCGCTGCAGCCACTGGCGCAGGCCGCTGTGGTGCTGCACCTCGACCACGCCGTCACCCCCGGGCACCAGCACGGTGCTGTTGGGGGGCGGGCGCAGCTGGGTCAAACCCTGGGTGGCCACCATCTGCAGTCCGCAGGACAAGTCCACCGGCCCGGCTTCCAGCCCAGCAAAGACCAGCTGGTAGAAGGCGGGCAGGCCCTGGCGCTCGCGCACATCGTTGGCCGTGGCAAACACCTGCATGGGCCCGGTGATGTCCAGGCTCATCGCACGCGGGTAGGCAATGCAGATGACACGGTGGCCGGGCTGGGCGCTTTGGGGGGCGGTGGTGCGGGATGGAGGCATGCGCACAGTGTGCATGCAGGCCGATCTGGCAGCAATGACATTGATCGCACAGATTCTGCCAAGCTGCGGCCTGAGCGCAACAGCTATGGCCGTGATTGGGGAATGCGAATGGCCAAGGACTTTGTTTGTAGGACAGCTGCGCGACAATAGCTGATTGCAATCCAACAGCCAAGACGCAGCGGCACAGCTGCGCGTCCCGAACACGATGACCGCTTTGAACCAACCAGGAATCCTGCTGGCGCTACCCGCCGCCAGCCGCTACCAACTGTGGAAACTCGCAGGCGATGCACCGGCCGTGCGCGCCGCGCTGGCGCGCTTGCAGCAATGGGCCGATGGCGAGCAGGTGGTCGTCTGCATCGGCCAGCCGGTGGCCGATCTGCTGGGCGTGCAGGTGCCGGGTCTGCGCAACTTTCCGGCCATCACCGGCCCACAGGGGCCGCTGGCGCTGACGCCCCATGCGCTGTGCCTGTGGCTGCGCGGCAATGACCGGGGCGATGTGCTGCGCCTGTCGCGCGAGGCCGCAGCGCTGCTGGCGCCGGCCTTCAGCCGCGAGAAGGTGGTGGACTGCTTCCGCCACGGCTGGAACGGCAAGGATGCGGTGCGCGATCTGACCGGCTACGAAGACGGCACCGAAAACCCCAAGGACGACGACGCGGTGCATGCCGCCATTGCCGACGGCATGGGCGCGGGGCTGGACGGCGGCAGCTACTTTGCCGTGCAGCAGTGGCAGCATGACATGGATGCTTTTGCCCGCATGAGCGCGCTGCAAAAGGACCATATGATTGGCCGGCGCCTGAGCGACAACGAAGAGCTGGACGATGCGCCTGCGTCGGCCCACGTCAAGCGCACCGCGCAGGAGAGCTTCAGCCCCGAAGCCTTTATTCTGCGCCGCAATATGCCCTGGTGGAAGGTGCAGCCCGATGGCAGCGACGCCGTGGGCGCCATCTTTGCCGGTTTTGGCCGCAGCTTTGACGCCTTTGAAGCGCAGATGCGCCGCATGGCGGGCGAGGAAGACGGCATTGCCGATGGCCTGTTCCAGATGTCCAACCCCATTACCAACGCCTACTACTGGTGCCCGCCGATGCTGAACGGCCGTGTTGATCTGCGCGCGTTGGGTTTGTAAAACACTAGTTCCAGAGTGTGGGCTTGTTGACCATCAGGTAGTACACGCCCAGAATCGCCACAAAGGCCGGGTAGCCCAGTGCCTCCCAGCGCCCGGCCAGGCGCCGGTACGCGTCGGGCAGCGGCTGGCCCTGGGCATCGGCCTGGGCGGCCATATGGGCCATGCGGATTTGCATGGCTACCACCGGCAACCAGCACAGCCCCGCCAGCACATACAGCGCCATCGACAGCAGCAGCCACGGCGTATGCCAGGGCCAGCCGGCCATCGCCATCAGGGCCCAGCCGCTCAGCGGCTGGATGATGACCGCCGGCGTCGTGAACCACCAGTCAGCCCGCACCACCAGGCGGCTGACCACCGCCTGTGCCGCCACATTGCCGCTGCGGTTGGCAAAGAACATATAGAACGCCGAGCCAAAGCCGGTGCCGACCATCAGCACGCTCGACAGGATGTGCAGGGTTTTGAGCAGCAGATAGGTGTTCATCATCCACTCCGTCCGTCGCGGGTACTGCTGTGCCACAGCAGCCACAGGGCAGCAGCAATCGGCAGGTTTTTGGACAAGGGGCCCAGCGGGTGCAGCCACAGGCCAGGCAGCAAGGCGGTGGCGGCCAGGGTCATCACCAGCATGGCTGCCAACGACGCGCCATAGGCCGCGCGCCCGGGCCGGCACAGCAGCCACAGGCCCAGCAGCAGATCCAGCGCCGCGCCGCCGCCTATCAGCCAGGCGTGGATGCCGGGTGTCTGAATGCCTCCCGCCACCAGCAACGCAGTGCTTTCGCGCTGCCATTGCAGCAGGCTGGCGATGCCGGTCCACAACCAGACGGCAACCAGGCTCAGCCGCAGCAGCTGCAAGGGCTGCTGCGTGGGCTGTGCGCGTGGCGTGGTACTCATGCGCGGCTTTCGGGCGAGGGGGGAGCTGCCGGGTTGCGGATCAGCGCCAGCATCTGCCCGGGGCCGGTGGGCGCACGGCCCAACCACTGCGCCATCGGCGCCGGGTCGCAGCAGTTGTCCAGCGATGCCAGCTGCAACGAGGCGCTGCACCAGGGGCTGCTGGGCACCGCATCGCCCAGCCGCGCGCTGGCCTGGGTGGCCCAGCCGGGCAGGCGCAGCTGCAGGGCCTTGCTGCGGCCGGCCTGCTGGCGCAGGCTCAGAATCATCTGTGCCATGCTGAGGCGCCGCGGCCCGCCGAGCGGCACGATGCCGGTGGTGGGGGACTGCAGCAGCCGCACCATCACCTCGGCCAGTTCGTCGACCGCGACCGGCTGCATCAGGCGCTGCTGCATCACCGCCGGCAGCACCAGCACCGGCAGCAGTGCCAGGCGCATGAACAGCTGGGTGCTGGCGCCCTGTGCGCCAATGACAATGCTGGGCCGCACGACGATCCCGTCGAGCTGGCCTTGCGCAGTCAATGCCAGCAAACGGGCATCTGCTGCGCGCTTGGTGCGCGCATAGGCGGTGTCGTTGTCGTCCACCCCCAGGGCCGAGAGCTGCATCACGCGCCGCACACCCGCCTGGGCGCAGGCCTCGAACAGTGCTTGCGGGCTGGTCTGGTGCAGAGCCTCCAGGCTGGCACCATTGGGCCCCGGCTGGTCGCGCAGGCTGCCCACGGCATTGATGACCAGATCCACGCCTTGCAGATGGGGCAGCCAGTCGGCGGGCTGCTGCATTCTGGCAAATTGCAGTGGCGGCTGCGAGCGCCTGCTGGCCGCTATCACGCGCATGCCCTGGGCACGCAGCTGGCGCGCCAGCGCCTGGCCGATAAAGCCCTGGCCGCCGCAGAGCAAGACGGTGGGTTGGGGAGCGTTGGGGTTGTGCATGGTCTCTCCTGGTAGGCAAGGGCCTGGGTGCTTGCAGCGCTTTCAGCGCGTGCGGTCGATGTCGCAGGCATCGCTGCCGCGTGCGCAGGCCGCACTGCGCGCTGCAGCCTGCCGCGCCTGGCGCCGTACCGTGCATTGCAGGCCTTGCTCCAGCACCCAGGCCATCGGGGCCAGTGGCAGGCGGTAGCGGTTGCGGGCCAGCAGCGGGTAGAGCTTGTCGAGTGCATCCGCCACCAGCGGCAGCCCGGCCAGCCGGGGCACCCAGGCCCAGCCCACGCCCAGGTAGGCGCGGGTCAGGCAGTCGACGCCGGTGTAGACCTTGCCGTCGGCGCCCACGCCGTGGATGGCCTGCATCAGCGCGGCCTTGTCGGCCGGGGCCTCGCTCAGGTCGGCGGTGCTGGCGTCAATAAAGATCAGCTTGCCCGCCTGGTTGCGCAGCATCAGGTGGCGCATCTCGGCGTTGCACATGCGGCAGCTGGCGTCGTAGTAAATGGTCAGCGGGAAGCGGGTATCGGCAGTGTCACGGCTCAGCATATGCATTCCTTTCGATGTTTCTGTCACAACAGAAATAATGGTGCCCAAAAAAGGCCGTTCTCGTTCAGAGTACAGCCGCTGTGTTCTCAGGACTTGTGCAGCGCTTCGGGCTCGTGCGCCGCAGGGCTGCCGCGCACAAAACGCTGCACGGTGGCGCCCAGGGTCAAAATCTTGTCCAGCGTCGCAGGTGAGAGGCGCAGCATTTCGTCGCTCCAGGCGCCCAGCTTTTGCATCAGCTCCAGGGTTGCCATGATGCGGTCCTGGCCATCGGCGCTCTCGCGGGCGAAGCCGGGGCTGTTGACGAGGGACTGCAGCAGGCGGGTGGTAGGGTCGAACTCACGCTCCTTGCGCTCCCGGACAATGGTGCGGAACAGCTCCCAGACATCGACACTGGTCTCGAAATAATCGCGCCGGTCGCCCAGCACATGCGTGACCCGCACCAGCTGCCAGGATTGCAGCTCCTTCAAGCTGTTGCTGACATTGGAGCGCGCCACGTTCAAGGTCTCGCTCAGCTGCTCGGCATTGAGCGGCTTGCCCAGCACAAACAGCAGCGCATGGATCTGCGACACCGTGCGGTTGACGCCCCACATGGATCCCATCTCGCCCCAGTGCAGCACAAATTGTTGTTGGATGTCGGTCATTTGCATGGTGTGGATTTTAGGGTTTCATTTATTTCTGTCAATACAGAAATAAACAGGCCATGAAAAAGGCCATCGCGATGGGATGGCCTTGGTCGGGGTGCTTGGCTGGCGGCTTGGGCGCAGGCGGAGCCAGCGCCGTCGTCAGTGCAGCAGGTTGTTGCCGGGGGCCTGGGGCTGCACGCGGAAGAAGCCGGTGCCGCAGGTGCCTGTGCCAATCTCTTCTTCCGTCGCCTCGCGCACGCCGGCCACCTGGATGTCCAGGCGAATGGCGATGCCGGCCAGCGGATGGTTGCCGTCCAGCACCACATGCTCGGGGTAGAGCTCGGTGACGGTGTAGATCATGTCGCGCGGGGCATCGGGGTTGGTGCCCTGGGGCAGCGCATGGCCTTCGATGGTCATGCCTTCTTCCAGATCCGGCGGGAACAGCGAGCGCGATTCGAGGAAGACCTTTTCCTCGTCGTAGTCGCCAAAGGCGTCTTCGGGCTCCAGGTGCAGCTGCACGCGGCTACCGACGGTATGGCCTTGCAGCGCCTGCTCCACGCGGGCCAGCAAATCCTGGCCTCCGACGAGGAACTCCACGGGCTCGTCGAGCACGTCCAGGGTTTCGCCCAAGGTGTCTTTCAGCGTCCAGGTCAGTGCGACCACGCATTGATCAGTGATTTCCATAGGACAATTGTCGCAGTTTGGGCCCGGGTGCCCAGAGGATCACCGAGAAAGCCATGCAAATCGAACAAGCACTGCCTCTGCTGGGGGGCATCTCTCCGGCCCAGTTCATGCGCCGTTACTGGCAGAAAAAGCCGCTGCTGGTGCGCGGTGCCGTCAGCGACTGGAAAGACCTGCAGTTGCCGCTGCCGCGCGCCCAGCTGTTTGAGCTGGCCGGCGAGGAGGGTGTGGAGTCGCGCCTGATCCAGCACAAGGCGGGCGCCTGGAGTGTCAAGCACGGCCCGTTCAGCCGCCGCGCCATCCCCTCGCTCAAGACGCCGGAGTGGACCTTGCTGCTGCAAGGCCTCGATTTGCACAGCGACGCCGCCCATGCGCTGCTGCAGCGTTTTGCCTTTGTGCCGGCCGCACGCCTGGACGACCTGATGGTGAGCTATGCCAGCGATGGCGGCGGCGTGGGCCCGCATTTCGACAGCTATGACGTGTTCCTGCTGCAGGCCCATGGCAAGCGCCGCTGGCGCATCGGCAAGCAAAAGAACCTGGCGCTCAAGGAAGGCATACCGCTCAAGATCCTGGCCGAGTTCGAAGCCCAGGAGGAGTATGTGCTGGAGCCCGGCGACATGCTTTACCTGCCGCCGCGCTACGCGCATGACGGCGTGGCCGAAGGCGAGTGCATGACCTACTCGATCGGATTTCGCTCCCCGGCGCAGCAGGAGCTGGCCGGCGAGCTGCTGATGCGCATGTCCGAGGGTGACGAGATGGATGGCGAGGTCCATGCCAAGGCCGCCTCGCCGATCTACCAGGATCCCAAGCAGACGGCGGTGCAGGCACCGGGCGCCATTCCGCCAGCAATGCTGGACTTTGCCCGCGCGGCCATCGAAAAGCGCCTGGCCGAGCCGCTGGCGCTGGCCCGCGCGCTGGGCGAGTCACTGACCGAGCCCAAGGCCAACGTCTGGTTCGAGCCCGAGGACTCGCCGGCGATGCTCGAAGCCGTGGCCCTGGACCGCAAGACCCGCATGATGTACGACGAGCACCATGTGTTCATCAATGGCGAAAGCTACCGCGCCGCAGGCCGTGACTTCAGCCTGATGAAGAAGCTGGCCGATGGCCGCCACCTGGACCGCCGCGATATCAGCGGTGCCAGTGACGATGCCTTGCAGCTGCTGTCGCAATGGTGCGAGGACGGCTGGGCCCACGCGGTGCCGCAGTGATGGGCAGCGGCGGCCCTGCACCTGCGGCGTGGCAGCCCGCCGAAGGCCTGAGCGGCCGCTTTGAGGGCCGGGCAGCCTTTGATGCGCAGCTGCAGTACTTTCTGCAGCAGGCGGCCGCGCAGGGCTGGCGCCAGATCATCGTGGCCGATGCGGATTTTGCCGACTGGGCCTGGGGCAGCGCCGATGCAGTGGAGCTGCTGCACCAGTGGGCGCGGCAGGGCGGGCAGATGACGGTGCTGGCCCACCGCTTTGACCGGCTGGTGCAGCGCCACCCGCGCTGGGTGCAATGGCGCAGGACCTGGGACCACCGCCTGCAGTGCCGGCGGCTGCTGAGCCGCGATGTGGCGCAAGTTCCCAGTGCGCTGTGGTCGCCGCAGTGGGCGGTGCAGCGCCTGGATGTGGCGCGCTGTGTGGGTGTGGCCAGCGCCGAGCGCAGTGCCATCGTGCCGCTGGGCGAGCGTTTGCAGGAGTGGATTCGCTCCGCCAGCACGCCGGATTTTGCGGCGACCGTACTGGGTTTGTAGGCCATTGTTGACAACCGTGTCTTTCGTTGCTGGCCGGCAACGTTGCAGGGGCTGTTAGCATAGGCATGCGGCCCGGGTAATCCCTATAATTCATTCCAGACGCTGAGGCGTTATTACTTTGTGCTACGCACCCTTGGCCGGAGCGCTTTGCTTGCTCTGGCCCGTTCCACAAGAATCCACCGTCGTTAGGAATACCGAAATGAAGAAATCCCTTGTTATCGCGTCGTTGATGGCTGCTGTTGCTCTGGCTGCTTGCGGCAAGAAGGAAGAAGCTGCTGTGCCAGCACCAGCACCTGCGCCCGTGGAAGCGCCAGCACCGGCACCTGCCCCCGCTGTTGAAGCTGCCAAGGACGCCGCCAACGCTGCTGCTGACGCTGCCAAGGATGCTGCTGCCGATGCCAGCGCTGCTGCTTCGAAGGCTGCAGATGCCACCAAGGAAGCCGCCGGCAATGCTGCTGATGCGACCAAGGACGCTGCCCACAACGCGGCTGACGCTGCCAAGGATGCGGGCGCTGCTGCTGCGGATGCTGCCAAGGCCGCTGCTGATGCTGCTTCCAACGCTGCTACCGCTGCCAAGGAATCGGTGAGCAAGTAAGCGCTGAGCCGCTGGCCTGGTGACCACCGGGCCGGCGCTGCTGATCCGCCTGAACGAGCCCGTGCTTTGCACGGGCTTTTTTTGTGGGGGCGCGGGGCTGAGGGGCCTGCTGCTGAGGCCCTTCAGCGGCCGCCGGCGCAAATAAAAAAAGCCACTGCGCATGCGCAGTGGCTTGGGAGGCTGTACACGGCCCAACGGGCCGGGCAGGGCATCACTTCATGTCGTCTACCAGTACCTTGAGAATGCGCTGTGCATTCGCCGAGGTATCTGCCTTGCCGCTCTCGTTGAGCACGGTGACGTTGCTGGTATTGGCCTCGCTCTTGACCTGGATGCGGTACTTGATCGGGTCCGGTGCATCCGGGTTGCGGTTGAAAATCTTGGCAAAGAAACCGTCGGGCTTCTTGTTCAGATCGGTCGGGTCGATGTAGCGCACGAAGTACACGCCTTGGCTGCGGTCGCGGTCCTCGACGGTGAAGCCGGTGCGGTCCAGCGCCAGGCCCACGCGGCGCCAGGTGCGGTCAAACGGATCGCTGACCTGCAGCAGTGGCGAGCCGTCGGCTGCGGTGGCGATCTTGGAGGTGCTGACAGGGGCCAGCGGTGCAGCAGCAATCGCCTTGGACTGCTCTTCGCTCACGCCCAGCTTGACCATGATGCGGCGCAGGAATTCGGTCTCCAGTTCTGGATCGGCCTTGCGGGGCTGCCAGATGGTGCTGTCCTTTTCCTTGTTGGAGTAGACCTCCTCCATGCCGCGGTGGCTGACATAGACTTCGGTCTTGCCATCAGGGCGGCGCTCGATGCGGGTGCGGAACTTGTCCTGCTCGCCGGTCGAGTAGATGGAGTCGAACACCTTGCCAATGGAGCGGCGGATGAAATCCTGTGGCAGCTTGGCGCGGTTTTCGGCCCAGTCGGTTTCCATGATGCCGATATCGGGGCGCTCGATGGTCAGTGCAAAGCCATTTTCCTGCCAGAAATCCTTGACCGGCTCCCAGATCTTGTCTGCGGGGCGGTCGATCACCAGCCAGCGCTGGTTGCCATCGCGCTCGATCTGCACGTCGCCAATCTGCGAGGCAGCCGTGTTGGCCGTGCCCTTGGGCGCAGCATCCTTTTGCACCTGGTAGGCCGCAGCCGAAACGGTGCCGCCAGGCACGACATAGCGCGAGTCCTTGGACAGCTGGGTGAGGTCCGGAGGGACTTCCAGCGTTGGTCCTTTGGAGGCGCTCTTGTAGTCGATCTTGTCGCCTTCGAGAATATTGCCGGTACCGCAAGCGGCCAAAGTGACAGACAGGCTCAGCACGCTGAGTTTTGCGAGGGAATTCACGTTCAAATCCTTAACAGAGGCAACGCGCGGATGATTGCTTTAGAGCAAGGAGGCTCCGCGCATGGCAGCTTCCACCGTGCCATGCAGACCGGCGGAAAGCTCGGTCATCGGCAGGCGCAGGGTTGGGCCACACAGACCCATCTTGTTGGCCGCCCACTTTACCGGAATGGGGTTGGCCTCCAAGAAGAGGGCTTTATGCAGCGGCAGCAGTTTATTCTGAATTTCCATAGCCCGACCAACATCCTTGGCAATTGCCGCCTGGCATAGCTGGCTCATCAGGCGCGGCGCGATGTTGGCGGTGACGCTGACGTTGCCGTGTCCGCCGCACAGCATCAGCGCCACTGCGGTGGGGTCATCGCCCGAGTAGATGCCAAAGCCGGCTGGTGCATCCTTGATCAGCCACTGGGCGCGCTCGATGTTGCCGGTGGCTTCCTTGATGCCGACGATGCCGGGCACTTCGGCCAGACGCAGGACGGTGTCGTGCTGCATGTCGGCCACGCTGCGGCCGGGCACGTTGTAGAGGAAGATCGGCAGGTCGCCCACCGCTTCGGCAATCGCCTTGAAGTGCTGGAACTGGCCTTCCTGGGTGGGCTTGTTGTAGTAGGGCACGACCTGGAGCTGGCTGTCGGCACCCACGCTCCTGGCGTACTTGGCCAGGGTGATGGCCTCGTGGGTGGAGTTGGCACCACAGCCAGCCATGATGGGCACGCGCTTGTTGGCCTGTTCGACGGCAACACGGATGATCTCCATGTGTTCTTCGACGGTGACCGTGGGCGACTCGCCGGTGGTGCCCACCACGCCGATGCAGTTGGTGCCCTCGGCGATATGCCAGTCGATCAGTTTTCGCAGGCTTGCATAGTCCACGCTGCCATCGGCATGCAAGGGGGTGATCAGGGCAACAATACTACCGGTCAATGGAACACTGGTGGAAGTCATAGCGTGGATTGAAAGCTGGATGGAAGATTCTAGCGGTGGCTGGACTGCTGCCGCCGCTGGCAGTATAGCGTGACCCAAGGCGATTGCTGTCATATTGATTGCAAATTCCTTTTTGCTTTGGTCATATTGAATGTTTTGTCTTGGTTATTTGGTTAATTTGACGTAAATTTTTGTTGAACGCGATGATATCGATTGTGTAATCGAATGCGCATGGGCGCGGGTAAGTCCTGTGCCACCACCCCGGTTGGCGCTGCCCGCTGCGAACTGCGGCACAATGCCTGCCATGCTGATGTATCCCCAATTTGACCCGATTGCCATCAAGCTCGGCCCGCTGGCCGTGCACTGGTATGGACTGACCTATCTGGTCGCCTTTGGCCTGTTTCTGTTCCTGGGCATTCGCCGCCTCAAGGACCAGCCTTTTGCCTCGGTTACCACGCCCACCCGCTGGCAACGCAAGGATGTCGAGGACATTCTGTTCTACGGCGTGCTCGGGGTCATCGTCGGTGGCCGTCTGGGCTACTGCCTGTTCTATAAACCCGGGTACTACCTCAGCCATCCGCTGGAGATACTGGCGGTCTGGCAAGGCGGCATGAGCTTCCATGGTGGTCTGGTCGGCGTGATCCTGTCGATGGTGCTGTTTGCCAGGTTGAAGGGCCGGCCCTGGCTGCAGGTGGCCGACTTTGTCGCGCCCTGCATTCCGCTGGGCCTGGCATCGGGGCGCGTGGGCAACTTCATCAATGGCGAGCTCTGGGGCCGCTTCTCCAGCCCCGATCTGCCCTGGGGCATGGTGTTTCCGCAAAGCGGCTCGATGCTGCCGCGCCACCCCTCGCAGATCTACCAGTTCCTGCTCGAAGGTGTGCTGCTCTTTGTCATCATGTGGCTGTACTCGCGCAAGCAGCGTGGTGAGGGCCAGGTGGCCGGCGTCTTCCTGATCGGATACGGCCTGCTGCGCTTCATTGCCGAGTATTTCCGCGAGCCCGATGACTTCCTGGGCCTGCTGTCGCTGAACCTCAGCATGGGCCAGTGGCTCAGCCTGCCGATGGTGCTGCTGGGCATCTACCTCTGGAACCGGGGCCGCAGCCAACCGGTGCTGGCCACGCCGTAAACCGCTTATATCCCTGGTTTTATAGGGCTATACTGATCAGCGGCTGTGCCGGGTTTATCTGGCCCAGCGGCTTTGTTTTTTGCCTGAGCGGAGATAGGACGATATGACAAGAAAATGGGTGCTGGGCCTGGTGGCCGGTGTGTGCATGCTGGGCGGTGCGGCGGTGTCCGCGCAGCAGGCCTTGCCCGATCTGAAAGTGGCCGTGGACCTGAGCTATGAGCCCTTTACCTACAAGCTGCCTACAGGCCAGCCTGCCGGGTTCGACGTGGATATCGCCAATGCGCTGTGCGCCGAGATCAAGCGCAAGTGCGTCTTCGTCGAGCAGGTCTGGGACGGCATGATCCCCGGTCTGCAGGCCAAGAAATACGACGTCATCATCAGCTCGATGGCCAAGAACGAGGACCGCGCCCGTGTCGTGGACTTCACGAACAAGTACTACCACACCGGTGCGCGCATCGTGATGCCCAAAGGCTTCAAATACACCGGTCCCGAATCGCTGAAGGGCAAGAAAATCGGCGTGCTCAAGGCCAGCATCCAGGAAAAATGGGCGCTGACCTACCTCAAGCCTGCCGGCGTCGATGTGGTGTCCTACCCGGGCCGTGACCCGGTGTACCTGGATATCAACTCCGGCCGTCTCGATGGCTCGGTGGCTGACAGCGTCGAGATTGCCTATGGCTTTTTGAAGAAGCCCGAAGGCCAGAACTTTGAATTCGTCAGCGATACCCTGGTGGACAAGAAGATCTTTGGCGAAGGCGCCAGCATTGCGATGCGCAAGGGCCAGCCTGAGCTGAAGAAGTCGCTCAATGATGCGATTGCCGCCATCCGCGCCGATGGCCGCTACAAGAAGATTGCCGACAAGTACTTTGACTTTGACCCCTACGGCAAGGACTGAGAACCTCGTCACACGCTGCGGGCCCACGGCCCCAGCGCAAGAGCAGGCAGGCCCGGTGGAACCGGTGCCTGCTTTTTTTTACCCAAGATGCCTGACGTGAGCGTTTGCACCGGTAACAGTGATTGCGGACTACGAACCGGGTATTAACACGGGTGCCAAAATGCGCTGTAATTTCTCATAATTACAGGCACGCACTGCAGATGGGGCCGCTGGCCCGGTGCAGAACGATGGCCTTCACAAAGGAGCAAGCGGATGGCAGTTGCCGGACAGCCTTTGCACGACACGGTGGCGATCCAGGTACGGGATCTGATCTTTGCCGGCACGTTGGCGGCGGGCGAACTGCTGGACGAAAAGGCGCTGTGCGACCAGCTCTGCGTGTCGCGCACGCCGTTGCGTGAAGCCCTGAAGTTGCTGGTCTCCGAAGGCCTGCTGCGCCATGAGCCCCGGCGCGGCTGCTTCGTCGAGACCGTGACCGAGCGTGACCTGGACGATATCTTTCCGGTCATCGCCCTGCTGGAGGGGCGTGCCGCCTACGAGGCCACCAAAAAACTCAGCAGCGCCGACCGCGCGGTGCTCGATGTGATGCACGAGCAGCTGGTCGACTACGCCGAGGCGGGCGACATTGCCGCCTACTACCGCATGAACCACCAGATCCACGAGGCCTTCATTACCTTGGCCGACAACCGCTGGCTGGCCCAGGCGATTGCCGATCTGCGCCGCATTCTGCGCCTGGCGCGGCTGCACCAGTTGCGCGCGCCGGGCCGCCTGCAGGCCAGCTTGCAGGAGCACCTGGATATCTACGCCGTGATGCTGACCGGCGACGCCGATGCCGCCGAGCAGACCATGCGCAACCATTTGCTGCAGCAGCGCAAGGCGCTGCTGCGCACCACTCCACTATCACCGTCGAGGATTGCTTTATGACCACCGCTACTGAAACTTCGCCCGCTGCCGGGGTGGACAGCGCTGCCAACAGCTGGCTGCAAAAAAGTGCGGCCTGGCTGCGCTCGGTCGGCATTCCTACCGAGCTGGGCAGCAGCAGCGCTGCCGATGGCGAGCGTGACACGACCGAGCGCCTGAAGGCGACCCTGCGCCGCGGCAATGAAGCGCTGTCGCCGCGCGAGTTGCGCCGGCTGCTGGCCGACCTGCAGGCGGTGGCGGCCAGTGAAGTGAGCGATGCCGAAGGCGGGCGCCTGGCCGAGCCGGTGATGCAGTGGTATGCCGCTGCCCAGCCCGAGCAGCGCCTGGACTGCTGGCGCCTGCTGTGCGAGCAGTTTGTGCCCGACGTGGCCAAGATCGGCCAGGCCCGCCAGCGCTATGAAGACGCCATCGGCACTGCAAGCATGGCCGCTGCCGAGCGCCAGTTGCGCAAGGCCTTGCAGACGCCGCGCATGCGGCTGTTCCAGCGTTTTGCGGTGCCGGCGCAGGGCATGCGCTTTTTGCTGGATCTGCGTGCGCAGATGCTGCCGCAGATCAAAAGCCATGAATGGCTGGTCGCGGTCGATGCCGATCTGGAGTACCTGTTCTCCACCTGGTTCGATATCGCCTTCCTGCAGCTGCGCAGCCTCAGCTGGGATTCGCCCGCATCCCTGCTGGAAAAACTCATCAAGTACGAGGCGGTGCATGACATCCGCAGCTGGACCGACCTGAAAAACCGCCTCGACAGCGACCGCCGCTGCTACGGCTTCTTCCACCCGCGCCTGCCCAATGAGCCGCTGATCTTTGTCGAGGTGGCGCTGGTCGACAAGATGTCGGACAGCATTGCGCCGCTGCTGGACGAGGCCGCTGCCGCAGCCGACGTGAACAAGGCCAGTACGGCCATCTTCTACTCGATCAGCAACACCCAGACCGGCTTGCGCGGCGTGAGCTTTGGCGATTCGCTGATCAAGACCGTGGTGGAGCAGCTGCTGCAGGAGTTTCCGAAGCTGCGCCAGTTTGCCACGCTGTCGCCGATCCCTGGCTTTCGCAGCTGGCTGGGCAAGAACGCAGCCGATGTCTGGGAGAGCGCCGACAAGCGCCTGCGCGCCGAGCTGGGCAAGGCGCTGGACAAGGCCGACCCCACGGCGGACGACTGGATCGCAGCGCTGGAGCAACCCGGTCAATGGCAGCCGGGCGACCCGGCTGCCAAGCTGCTGATGCATGCCGCTGCCCGCTACCTGGGCAAGAGCCTGGTCAAGGACAAGCCGGTGGATCCGGTCGCGCGTTTTCACCTGGGCAATGGCTCGCGGGTCGAGCGCCTGAACTGGGCGGGGGACACCTCGACCAAGGGCATCAAGCAGTCCTACGGCCTGATGGTGAACTACCTGTACGACCTCAAACGCCTGGACAAGCACCGCAACCTGCTGGCACAGGGCAAGATTCCGGTGTCTTCGGGCATCGAGGCGCTGGCCAAGGTCTGAACCTGTTTTGATGGATGGCAGGCCAGCATGGCGCCCCCGGGTGCTGCGCTGGCCTGGAGAGAACTGCAGGCTCCCATAAGGGCCGCAGCCTGGGTGGTGGGCAGGCTTTGCTGACCATTCAGGGCCCGCGCGTTGCTGTCGGCGCGCGCAGGCGGGTGTGCGTGGATCTTAAAAAACAAACGTTAGGAGACAAGATGACCAAGAGCAAAACACCTTCGCCGTCCAGAAGACGAACCTTGCTGGGCCTGGCTGCCGGCATGGCGGGCACGGCGCTGCCCGCCTGGAGCTGGGCCAGTGCAGCTGCGGCACGCGACTGGCCGGCCAAGCCGGTAACCTGGGTCGTGCCTTTTCCTGCAGGGGGCGGCACCGATGCCTTCGCGCGGCCGCTGTCCTCGCAATTCTCGAAGTTGTCGGGCAAGACGCTGGTGATCGACAACAAAGGCGGCGCCGGCGGCACCCTGGGGGCCAGCTTTGCGGCGCGCCAGCCCGCCGATGGCTACCACTTCTTCATGGGCGGCACCCACCATGTGATTGCGCCCTCGGTCTATCCCAAGCTGGATTACGACATCCAGAAGGACCTGGTGCCGCTGGCGCTGCTGGCCACGGTGCCGCAGGTGCTGGTCGTCAACCCCAAGCGGGTGACGGCGGCCAATATGCAGCAGCTGCTGGCCCAGCTCAAGGCCAACCCCGGCAAGATGAGCTTTGCCTCGGCCGGCGCCGGCACCAGCCACCACCTGGCCGGCGAGCTGTTCAAGATCCAGAGCCAGACCGACATCCTGCATGTGCCCTACAAGGGCGCCGGCCCGGCGCTGCAGGACCTGATTGCCGGCAATGTGGACATGCTGTTCGATGGACTGGGCTCGTCCGCCGCGCATATTGCCGCCGGGCGCATCAAGTGCCTGATGGTCTCGGGCAGCCAGCGCAACCCCTCGTTGCCCGATGTGCCCTGCGCCGCGGAGGTGGGCTTGCCCGATTACAACGTGACCACCTGGTACGGCCTCTGGGCCATCAAGGGCACGTCGCCCGAGCTGCAGGCGCGCATGTTCGAAGAGGTCAAGCGCATGGGCACCTCGGAAGAGATCAAGGCCATCTGGGCCAAGAACGGCGCGGAATATGGCAGCATGACGCAGCCGCAGTTTGCGGCCTTTGTGGCCGATGAGGTCAAGCGCTGGGCTGAGGTGGTCAAGGTCTCGGGCGCGAAGATTGAATGACAGCAGGAGCGATGTGATGGCGGGGCAGGTTCGTGTGGAATCGTGGACGGCGGGCGAGGACGCAGCCGACGCACAGGCGGTGCGCGTGGTGCTGGCCCATCCGGGCAAGCGCAATGCGATGTCGCGGGCGATGTGGCGGCAGCTGCGCCGCGTGTTCGAGGAATTGCAGCTCCGGCCAGGCCTGCGCTGCATCGTGCTCCAGGGCGAGGGCGAGGCCTTTTGCGCTGGCGGCGATATCTCGGAATACGCGGATTTTCGCTTTCACCCCGAGAGCCTGGCCGCCTTTCATGAAGGCGAGGTATGGCCTGCACTGCATGCCATGCTGCAATGCGATGTGCCCCTGGTCGCCGCCATTGAAGGGGCCTGCATGGGCGCGGGCGTGGAGCTGGCCAGCTGCTGCGACAGCCGCCTGGCGGCAGACACGGCCCAGTTTGGCGCGCCCATTGCCAAGCTCGGCTTTCCGATGGCGCCCAGGGAGGCGGCGCTGGTGCTGAGCCAGGTGGGGCCTGCGAAGACGCGGCAGATGCTGCTGGAGGCGGCGGTCTTTGGTGCCGACCAGATGCAGGCCTCGGGCTTTTTGAGCCAGGTCCTCCCGGCCGCCCAGCTGCAGGCCGAGCTGGCGCGCACGGTTGCCCGCATCTGTGGCCTGGCCCCCCAGGCCGCCCGCATGACCAAGCAACTGCTGCGTGCGCTGGCCGACGGCGATGCCCAGGCCCCGGTGCTGCAGCAGCCCTATGCCTATGCCGATTCTGCAGAGCACCGCGAAGGCATTGCCGCCTTTGTAGCCAAGAGAAGTCCCCAGTTTTGACGCTGCCTGCGCGGGCCAGCGGCCCGGCTGCAGGCGCCAAGAAAACCACCAACCACGTAGACCAACATGACCAACGACAACCTGTTCTGCGCGCTGCGCGCAGCCTTTCCTGACGACCTCGATGCCATCGCGGTGGAGACCACCTCGGCCAGCGGCGCGCCGCTGCACTACAGCTGGCGTGACCTCGATCGCATGAGTGCGCGCATCGCCAACCTGCTCGATTCGCTGAACATTCCTTCCGGCAGCCGGGTCGCGGTGCAGGTGGAAAAATCGGTCGAGGCGATGGCGCTGTACCTGGCCACCTTGCGCGCAGGCCATGTCTTTCTGCCGCTGAACACCGCCTACCAAAGTGCCGAGATCGAGTACTTCATCACCAATGCGGAACCGGCAGTCGTGGTCTGCTCGCCCGCCAACTTTGGCTGGGTCTCCAAGATCGCCTTCCAGTGCGGCACGCAAAGCGTGTTCACCTTGGGTGATGACCGCAGCGGTACCTTGCTGGAGCGCGCGGTGCACTGTGCCGATACCCACACGCCGGCGCAGAAATCCGCCGGCGACATGGCCGCCATCCTCTACACCAGCGGCACCACGGGCCGCAGCAAGGGCGCGATGCTGAGCCACGGCAACCTGCTGAGCAATGCGGTGATGCTCAAGGACTACTGGGGCTGGAAGAAGGGCGATGTGCTGATCCATGCGCTGCCGATCTTCCATGTGCACGGCCTGTTTGTCGCGATCCATGCGGCGCTGCTCAACGGCAGCAAGATGATCTGGTTTGCCAAGTTCGAGCCCAAGGCAGTGATTGCCGCGATGGCACGGGCAACGGTCTTCATGGGCGTACCGACCCTGTATGTGCGCCTGCTGGCCGAGCCCGGCCTGACCAAGGAGGCCACCCGGCACATGCGCCTGTTCATCTCGGGGTCGGCGCCGTTGCTGATCGAGACCTTCCGCGAATGGCAGACCCGCACCGGCCACACCATCCTGGAGCGTTATGGCATGAGTGAGACCATCATGCTGGTCTCCAACCCCTACCAGGCCGATGCCCGCCATGGCGGCCAGGATGAGCGCCGGGGCGGCACGGTGGGCTTTGCGCTGCCGGGTGTGGGCGTGCGGGTGCAGGGCGATGATGGCCAGGCACTGGGCGCCGACGAGATCGGCCATATCCAGGTGCAAGGCCCCAATGTGTTCAGCGGTTACTGGCGCATGCCCGAGAAAACCGCCCAGGAGTTCACCGCTGATGGCTGGTTCAAGACCGGCGATGTCGGCAAGATCGATGCGCGTGGCTATGTGACCATTGTGGGCCGCAGCAAGGATTTGATCATCTCCGGCGGCTACAACGTCTACCCCGCCGAGATCGAAGGCTTCATCAACGAGCTTCCGGGCGTTGCCGAAAGCGCGCTGGTGGGGGTGCCACACCCGGATTTTGGCGAGGTCGGTGTGGCGGTGGTCATAGCCAAGGCAGGCCAGCAACTGGACGCCGAAGCCATCATTGCTACCCTCAAGAAGCAGCTGGCCAACTTCAAGATACCCAAGCGCTGCTTTGTCGTGGCCGAGTTGCCCCGCAACACCATGGGCAAGGTGCAGAAGAACCTGTTGCGCGACCAGTACCAGGGCCTGTTCAAGGGTTGATACCCTGCAGTGGCGGTTTGGAGCCGCCATGACAAAACCCTCGCTTGTTGCAGCGTATCCGCTGCCGCAAGCGAGGGTTTTTTATCGGGGTTGAAGTTATGCAGCGGTCAGCGCAGCACCAGCACCGGTATCGTCGCATGGGTTAGCACATGCTGGGTTTCGCTGCCCAGCAGCAAACGCTTCAAGCCCCGGTAGCCGTGCGAGGCCATCACAATCAGGTCGCAGTTTTCCTTCTTGGCCGTCTCCAGCAAGGCCTCGGCAATCAGGTCGGACTTGATCACCAAGGTCTTGATCGGCACGCCCGTTGCGGCCCCTTCGGCCACGACCTTGTCCACCACGCTCTGCGCAGCGCGCTGCCAGCCTTCTTCGATGCGTGCGATGTCATCGGGGTTCTGCATCGTGCTGCCTTCGAAGTAGCTGCGCGGGTAGTTCGGCGAGATATTGACGGCGGTGACGGTGGCATGGCTCAGCTTGGCCAGCGCCAGCGCATGGCGGACCGCTTTCTCGGACAGCTCAGAGCCATCGGTGGCAAGCAGGATATGTTGGTACATGACAGGCTCCTTTCGGGTCAGACTCCGGACAGGGCCACAGGCTGCTGCCTTGCCCTGGTTTCATCTCCAAGCATCGCCGCTTATCGCGCGGAACGATGTCGGATCAGGCCGCGTTCGTGTCTCTGGCCTGCACTTTTCAGGCCGAGCAGGCCTGGGTGTTGATCAGACCCTGGAGCTTGTCGGTGTCGAGAATGCGCACATGGCGCTGCTTGACCTCGATGATGCTCTCCTCGGCAAACTTGGAGAAGGTGCGGCTCACGGTCTCCAGCTTCAGGCCCAGGTAGCTGCCGATTTCCTCGCGGGTCATGCGCAGGATCAGTTCATGCTGCGAAAAGCCCCGGGCGTGCAGCCGCTGCACCAGGTTCAGCAGAAAGGCGGCCAGACGCTCTTCGGCACGCATGCTGCCCAGCAGCAGCATCACGCCGTGCTCGCGCACGATCTCGCGGCTCATGACCTTGTGCACATGGTGCTGCAAGGCCGTCACTTCGCGCGACAGGTCCTCGAGTGTCGAGTAGGGCATCACGCAGACCTCGGCATCTTCCAGCGCAATCGCGTCGCAGGAGTGGCGGTCATTGACGATGCCGTCCAGGCCGATGATCTCGCCCGCCATCTGAAAACCGGTGACCTGGTCACGCCCGTCTTCGGTGGCGATGCTGGTCTTGAAGAAGCCGGTGCGAATCGCATACAGCGAGGTGAAGGTCTCGCCATTGCGGAACAGCGCACTGCCGCGCTTGATCTTGCGGCGGGTGGCAACGATCTCGTCAATACGCTCCATTTGTTCGGCCGACAGACCCACGGGCATGCACAGCTCGCGCAGATTGCAGTTGGAGCACGCCACTTTGATGGAGTTGGATGTCATGTATCAATACCCGTGAACAAATATTCGTGTAGGAACGGCGTTCCTTGTATGCGCCTATTGTGCGTGCAGGCGCCAAATGGGTTCTTGATGTATATCAAGGACGGGTGGCGAGCCTTGGGGCACATTGGGGGTCCGCAAGGATAAAGCCCATGATTTCCCTGACCCCCGAACTGCTGCGCCGTTTTGACGTCCCCGGCCCCCGTTACACGTCGTATCCTACCGCAGACCGATTTGTTGAAGCCTTTGCTGCGAATGAGTACAAGCAGGCGCTGGCGCAACGCGGCAGTGGCCTGGCGGCCAGGCTGGCGCCACTGTCCTTGTATGTGCATGTGCCGTTCTGTGCCTCGCTGTGCTACTACTGCGCCTGCAACAAGATCATCACCAAGCATGCCGAGCGGGCCGACGAATACCTGGATTACCTGGAGCGCGAGCTGGATCTGCAGCTCGCCCACCTCAGCACACGCTCGACCATCAGCCAGCTACACCTGGGCGGGGGCTCGCCGACCTTCCTGAGCGATGCGGGTCTCAGCCGCCTGATGGACATGGTCAAGCAGCGCTTCCATCTGCAGCCGGGCGGCGAGTACTCGATCGAGATCGACCCGCGCACCGTGAGCCGCGAGCGCCTGCTGCACCTCTACCAACTGGGCTTTAACCGCCTGAGCTTTGGCGTGCAGGATTTCGACCCGCTGGTGCAAAAGGCCGTGCACCGCGAGCAGCCCGCCGACCAGGTGTTTGCGCTGGTCGAGCAGGCGCGCGCAATCGGCTTTGAATCCATCAATATTGATCTGATCTATGGTTTGCCGTTGCAAAGCCCGGCCAGCTTCGCCCGCACGATGGAGCAGGTCAATGCGCTGCGGCCTGACCGCATTGCGCTCTACGCCTATGCGCATCTGCCCGAGCGCTTCAAGCCCCAGCGCCGCATTCTGACGCAGGACCTGCCCAGCCCGGCGGACAAGCTGGCCATGCTGGCCCAGGCGCTGGCCGCGCTGGAGGGTGCTGGCTATGTCTACGTGGGCATGGACCATTTCGCGCTGCCCGAGGATGCGTTGGCGGTGGCCAAGCGCCAGGGCCGCCTGCACCGCAATTTTCAGGGCTATAGCACGCAGCCCGATTGCGATCTGCTGGCACTGGGCGTCTCGGCCATCGGCCGCATCGGCGCCACCTACAGCCAGAATGCCAAGACGCTGGAGGAGTATTACGACCTGATCGACCAGGGCCAGATCCCCGTGGTGCGCGGGCTGGCGCTGACGCGCGATGACCTGCTGCGCCGCGCGGTGATCATGGGTCTGATGTGCCAGGGCAGCCTGGCGATCGAATCGCTGGAGCAGGCCTGGCTGATCGACTTTGCGCAGTACTTTGCCGCCGAGCTGGCCCAGCTGCGCGAGCTGCAGGCGCAGGGCCTGGTGGACGTGCGAGACGATGTGATCAACGTGACCGAGCTGGGCTGGTACTTTGTGCGCGGCGTGGCCATGGTGTTCGACAAGAACCTGCAGGCCGACCGCAACCGCGCGCGCTTCTCGCGCATCATCTAGCCTGCTGTGGCCTCTCTCAGACCTGCCACGCTGCCAGACTCTTGTAGAGCATGTACAGCGCCAGGCACAGCAGGATGCCACCAAAGATCTTCTTGAGCTGTGCCACCGGCAGGCGGTGCGCGGCGCGGGCACCCAGCGGTGCGGTCAGCACGCTGCAGGTGGCGATGGCGGCCAGGCCCGGCAGCCAGATGTAGCCCAGCGAATGCGGTGGCAGGCCCTGCAGGTGCAGGCCGGCCACCATGAAGCCGGCGACATTGGTGACGGCGATCGGAAAGCCCAGTGCCGAGCTGGTTGCCACCGCGTTGTGCATCGGCACGCTGCACCAGGTCATGAAGGGCACGCTGATGAAAGCACCGCCGGCCCCGACGAGGCCCGAGAGGCAGCCAATCACGCCGCCGGCCGCCAGCTGCCCGGCGGTGCCCGGCATCGGGCGCGTCCCTTGGCTGTTGGGCTTGCGGAACATGCGCAGTGCCGAGTAGCCAATGAACAGGCCGAAGAACAAGCCCAGGTAGCTGCCCTTGAGCACCGCAAAAATGCCCAGGCTGGCCAACAGGCCGCCCAGCACGATGCCCGGGGCCAGGCGTTTGACGAGATCCCAGCGCACGGCACCATGCTGGTGGTGGGCGCGGACGCTGGACATCGATGTGAACACGATGGTCGCCATCGACGTGGCGATCGCCATCTTGATCGCCAGCTCAGGCGCCACGCCCTGGGTGCCCAGGATATAGGTGATGAAGGGCACCAGCACCATGCCGCCGCCGATGCCCAGCAGGCCTGCCAGAAAGCCGCCGATCAATCCCGGCAGCGACAGCGGCAGCAGAACGAGAGGATCAGCCATGGTGCGCAGTAAAAAGGCCACCTGAAACAGGTGGCCTGAAACCCCGCTGTCGCGGAGAGGAGAAGACAGGTTGGGCAGCCTGCCCGAAAAAATCAGGTGTTCGCAGCGGATCCACTGGACCGTCATCCTGAACCGGGGGTTCAGGTGGGCGAGGGCAACCTATCGTTGGGTTCATCTGACGCGAGACGATCACGCTCAATAGGTAATGTACCAAGCCCGTGCTCGTAGAGCATTGGTTCAAGGAACTATAAAGTCCAGCAGGGCTGCGAACGCTTCCATTGTAATCGCTCGCACCTGCTGCACCCCCCAAAATCGCAATTCAATGTGCTGAGATTGGTCAAAAAAGATAGCGTCCTACACAGCTCGTAGAACGCATGGAACGGTATTTTTAGCCAATGCATTGCATGGCGCCAGTATTTGGTGTTAGCGGCTGCTAACACGCTGCTGTCAGGCGCTGGCGGCCAGCGTTTCGGCACCCGGGGAGGGGGCGGGAGCCAGTGCCGCATCGAGCCGTTGCAGCACCGATTGCAGACGGGGCTCGTCCCAGTCGAGGCTGGCCTGCGCAGCGGCGGCGGGCTGGCTCTGGGCCTCGGCCATTGCAGCCGATTGGGCGGCGGCCTGCGCTTGCAATGCATCGGCCGTCTGGCTCAACTGGCTGTTTTGCACTTGCAGGTCGAGCAGATCAAAGGCCACATTGAGCGCCGCCAGCACGGCAATGCGCTCGCGGCCACGGATCTTGCCCGCGTCGCGGATGCCGCTCATGGCCTCATCCACATGCTTGACGGCGGCCAGCAAGCGTGCCTCCTGGCCTTCGGGGCAGCCCAGCATATAGCTTTGCTGCATGATGTGTACTTCCAGCTGTTTCATCATTCGTCCTGGTCAAAGGTCTTGGGCAGGCGTTCGATCAGTGCGTCCACGCGGGCGCGGGCCGCAGTCAGGCGCGATTGGAGGGAGTCGCGCTCCTGGGTAAGGGTGGTGACCTGCTCTTGCAGTTGGGCGTGGGCGCGTTGCAAAGCCTCATGACGGCTCAGCAGTGCTTCCACCCGCTCAAGCATCAGATCCATAGAAGGCGTAGTGGCCATAGAGAGACAGTCTTCTTAAGTGCGCAATGGGTTTAACGCTAAAATTGTACCCGTTGGTGCTCGCCCCAGTGGTTCACATGGGGGCAGTTCAACGGGAAGCAGGAGCGCTGCTTGTGCCCTACAAGCGTTGCGCAACCTGCGCTGCCCCCGCAACGGTAAGCGATGGTTGGCTTTTGCGCCATCCACAGCCACCACTATGCCACTGAATACCTTGAACAAGTGTTTGGGAAGGCGTGTGCTGTGTCATCGCCAGCCCGGATACCGGCCAACATAGTGGAGGTGCGTGGCCCAGGTGCTGCCACAGCTTCCGTGTTCCCCATTGCCGGCGGGGAGGCTGGCGCGGGGTGGTTCATCGCCAGCTCAGTCCATGTTTTTCTCGCCTTTCACGACACGCCGCTGCGCGCGTCCCGTCTGCACGCCCCGTTCCCGGTTGTTCCCCTCCCGCTCCACCATCGCTTGGGCGGCGAGCGCAGCGCTGCCTTGCGTGGCGCTGTCCGCGCAGGCGCAGCAGCTGCCCTCCGGCCAGGAAACAGCGGGTAAGAACCTGCAGGAGATGGTGGTGACTGCCAACCGCATCGAACAACCGCTGTCCGATCTGGTGGCCGATATGTCCATCATCGATGCGCCAACCATCGAGCGCCAGGGCCCGGGCAGTGTCGCCGATGTGCTGGCGCGGGTGCCGGGTATCCAGATCACGCGCAACGGCGGGCCCGGCACGACCACCAGCGTGTTTCTGCGCGGCGCCGATTCGCGCTTCACCGCCGTCTACGTTGACGGCGTGCGCATGGATTCGCAATCGACTGGCGGCGCCTCCTGGCAATCGATTCCGCTGGCGCTGATCGACCGCATCGAAGTGCTGCGCGGCCCGGCGGCTGCCGTCTACGGCTCGGACGCCATGGGCGGTGTGGTGCAGATCTTCACGAAGAAGGGCGACGGCCCCGCCCAGCCTTATGCCGGCCTGGGGGTGGGCAGCCGGGGCATGTTCACTGCAGAGGCGGGTATCTCCGGCGGCGCGGGCGGATGGGATTACGCGCTGGGCCTCAACCGCTCGCAGACCGATGGCTTCAATGCGCGTACGGTCGCCACCGCCAACCCGGACAAGGACGACTACCGCAGCAATGCGGTCAGCGGCCGTCTGGGCTACCAGCTCAACCGCCAGCACCGGCTGGAGGCTACCTTGCTGGCCAGCGATGTGAACTCGGGCTATGACATCAGTCCGGTGGATGATGACCGCAGCCTCAACAAAATGTATGCGCTGGGCCTGAACTGGCAGGCGCAGTGGACCGCGCAATACAGCACCAAGCTGCAGTTCAGCCAGTCGCGCGACTATTACGAAACCCGGCCCTCGCCCTACCAGACGGACACCCGCCTGCAGAACTACCTGTTCCAGAACGAATGGCGCCTGGGTGTGCACACCTTGACGGCAGCGCTGGAGCGGCGTGACGACGCATTGACCAATGGCGGCATTGACCGGGATCGCCACCAGAATGCGCTGGCGCTAGGCTATGGCCTGAACACCGGCCCGCACACGGTGCAACTGAACCTGCGCCGGGATGACGACAGCGAGTTTGGCGGCAAGACCACCGGCAGCGCCGCCTACGGCTATGCGTTTGCAACCCACTGGCGCGCCACGGCAACGGTGGGCACCGCCTTCCGTGTGCCCACGCTCTACCAGCGCTTCAGCGAATATGGCGATGCCTCACTGCAGCCCGAGAAAAGCCGCAATGCCGAGCTGGGCCTGCGCTGGGCGCAAGGTGCGCACAGCTTCTCGGCCACGGCCTACCGCAACCGGGTGACCGACCTGATCAACTTCTCGTCACCCGGCAGCTGCGACAGCCCATTCGGCTGCTATGCCAATGTGGGCAAGGCACGCCTGGAGGGCATCACCCTGGCGGGCACCACCAAGCTGGGCGCCTTCAACCTGCATGGTTCGGTTGATTTCCAGAACCCGCGCGACACCGAAAACGACAAGCTGCTGGCGCGCCGCGCCAAGCGCTATGCCACCCTGGGCGCCGAGACGCGTGCCGCAGGTTGGACCTGGGCCGCCGACCTGCAGACCAGCGCCAAGCGCTTTGACAATGCCGCCAACACCAATGTGCTGGGCGGCTACACCTTGTTCAACCTGTCGGCGCAGACCGAGGTGGCCAAGGATGTGAACCTGATCGCCCGGATCAACAACCTGGCGGACAAGCGCTACCAGACCGCACGCACCTACGCCACCGAAGGGCGCAGCGTGTATGTGGGTGTGAAGTGGATGCCGCGCTGAGCGCAGAGGGGATAAGCGAGCCATGACAGAGATGACGGTTCAGGACCGCCCAACGGCCTCTTGTGTGGCGCTGCTGATTGCGGCGCCCGCATCCGGCCAGGGCAAGACTACGGTGACAGCGGCCCTGGCCCGCCTGCATGCCCGCCAGGGCCGGCGGGTGCAGGTGTTCAAGTGTGGTCCGGATTTTCTTGATCCGCAGTGGCTGCGCCTGGCCAGCGGCCAGCCAGTGCATGCGCTGGACCGCTGGATGAACGGTGAAGCGGATGTGCGCGCGCGCCTGTTCCAAGCCGCGCAGTGCAATGATGTGCTGCTGATCGAAGGCGTAATGGGCCTGTTCGATGGCGCCAACAGCGCCGCCGAGCTGGCCAAGTCGCTGGGCATCGCTGCCGTGGTGGTGGTCGATGCATCGGCGATGGCCGCTACCTTTGGCGCCATTGCCCATGGTTTGCAGCACTATGACCCGGGCCTGCAACTGGCCGGCGTGCTGGCCAACCGCGTGGCCACCGCCCACCATGGCGAGATGCTGCGCAGCGGCCTGCGCGACCCGGCCCTGTGGCTGGGCGCGATGAACCAGGTCAGCCTGGATGCCGCCAAGCCGCGCGCCAACCTGCTGCCCGAGCGCCATCTGGGACTGGTGGCAGCCCATGAGCTGCACGACGCCGCCGAACGCCTGGATGCTGCTGCCGATGTGCTGGCGCAAACGCCGCTGGGCCAGCTGGCCTGGCAGCAGTGGCAGCAGCGCTGGACGGTGGCCTTTACCGCGCCTGCGCCCACCGCCCCGGTGCCCGCCTGGCTGGCCGGGCGGCGCATTGCAGTCGCCCGCGATGCCGCTTTCAGCTTTATCTACACTGCCAATCTGGAATGCCTGCAGGCCATGGGGGCCGAGCTGGCCTTTTTCTCGCCGGTCGCCGGGGAGCGCCTGCCCGCCTGCGATGCGCTGTGGCTGCCCGGGGGCTACCCGGAGCTGCACCTGCAGGCACTGAAGGCCAATGCCGGTCTGCAGCTCGATCTGCAGGCGCACGTAGAGCAGCGCAAGCCGGTCTGGGCCGAATGCGGCGGCATGGTGGCGCTGGCCGAAGGCCTGACCGATCTGGACAGCCGCTGGCACAGCCTGTGGGGCTTGCTGCCGGCGCAGGCCGTGATGCAGCAGCGCCTGGCAGGGCTGGGCATGCAGCAGCTGCTGACGCCCTGGGGCATGCTGCGCGGCCACACCTTTCACTATTCGAAGCTGCAAAGCGAAGCCCAGCAAGTGGCGCGCAGCAGCCGCCCGGGCCAAGCGGCCGACAGCGGCAAGGGCGAAGCCGTCTACCAGCAGGGCAGCATCCATGCCAGCTATTTCCATGCCTGGTTCCCCTCGTGCCCGCAGGCGGTGGCCGCCTTGCTCGGGGCGGAGATGCCGGTGGTCGATCCGCAGGCCTGGCACAGCGGGGCGCTGAACGCCTAAGATGCGCGGCATGGATCAATCTATATTCCACATCGATGGAGCACCGCTGAAGCTGCTGCTGCTGGGCGGGCAGAAATCGGGCAAATCGCGCCAGGCCGAGCTGCTGGCGCGCGCCTGGCTGCAGGCCGATGCCGGCCGCAGCGCCAGCCTGGTCGCCACCGGCACTGCGTATGACCTCGAGATGCACGAGCGCATTGCGCGCCACCAGCGTGACCGCCGCGAGCGCGTGCCGCAACTGGCGACCCTGGAAGCGCCGCGCGACGTCGCCCAGCTGCTGCAGGCCCACAGCCGGCCAGAGCACCTGCTGGTGGTCGATTGCCTGACCCTGTGGCTCACCAACTGGCTGATGCCGATGGAGTCGCCAACCCCAGCGCCCGCCACTGCGCCAGCGCCTGCGCAAGCCTGGCAGGCGCAGTGCGATGCCTTTATCTCTGCCCTGCAGGCCGCCACTGGCCCCGTCATTCTGGTCAGCAATGAGATTGGCCTGGGCGTGATTCCGATGGGCCGCGAGGTGCGCGCGTTTGTCGATGCGCTCGGTCTGCTGAACCAGCAAGCGGCAGCGGCCTGCAACCGCGTGCAACTGATGGCGGCCGGCTTGCCGCTGCAGATGAAATGATGGCTTTGTTTTTTGCTCTCCGACCCCGTCTGCGGCAAGCGCTGGCCTGCATGGCGCTAGTGGCCGCATGGCCGATGGCGCATGCGGCGCCGTCTGCCAGCATCGATGAACTGCGCCTGCAACCCTTTGCGAATGCGCCGGTCTGGAAGGACCAGGATCTGGTCACGCCGGTGGCCATCGTCGATGACCGGGGCCGCCAGGTGCAGCTGGGCCAACTGCCGCAGCGCATCGTGAGCCTGTTGCCATCGCTGACCGAGAGCACCTGCGCACTCGGCCTGTGCGAGCGCCTGGTGGGGGTGGATCGCTATTCGGACTGGCCTGCCTCGGTCAAGAAGCTGCCGGTGGTGGGCGGCGGTCTGGACCCGAGCGTTGAATCGGTCGTGGCGCTCAAGCCCGATGTGGTGCTGCTGTCCAATGCCTCCAAGGCGGCCGAGCGGCTGCAGGCGCTGGGCCTGAAGGTGGTGGCGCTGGATGTAAAGTCCAAGGCCGACATCCACCGCGTGCTGGGCACCCTGGGCCAGCTGTTGGGCGTGCCGCAGGCGCAGGGCGCAGAGCGGGTCTGGCGTGACCTGGAGTCGGGCATTGATGCCGTTGTGCGCGAGCTGCCCGAGCGCACGCGCCATACCCGGGTCTATTTTGAGGTGAGCCGAGGCCCTTATGCGGCCGGCCCCCAGTCCTTTATCGGCGAGACCCTGACCCAGCTGGGCGCCGACAATGTCGTGCCAGCCGAGCTGGGTCCCTTTCCCCGGCTGAGCCCGGAGTTTTTGCTGCGCGCCCAGCCCGAGGTGATCATGCTCGGCAACCGCAGCATGCAGGCTGCTACCAGCTACCCGGGCTGGCACAACCTCCAGGCCGTCAAGGCGGGCAGGGTCTGCGTGTTCAGCGATGAAGAGTCGTATGCCATCGTGCGGCCCGGCCCGCGCATGGCCCAGGCGGCGGCGCTGATGGCACGCTGCCTGGCCGACAAGGCGCCAGGCAAGGCGGCGGTGGCGCGCTGATGGCTGCTCCGCCCACCTCTGCACCGGCAGCGCGGCGCGAAGCGGCTCCCGGCCTGCGCCGCAGTGCCTGGCTGGCGCTGGTGCTGCTGGTGCTCAGTGCCGTGCTGCTGCTGGTAGGCGCCAGTGTCGGCAGCACCGGTTGGGAGAGTGTGCTGCGCATGCGCGATGACCCCACTTCGTGGCAGATCGTGGTCGATATCCGCCTGCCGCGCTCGCTGGGCGCCTGGCTCGCCGGTGGCCTGCTGGGCCTGGCCGGGGCCGTCGCCCAGGGCCTGTTCCGCAACCCGCTGGCCGATCCCTATCTGCTAGGCAGTGCTTCCGGCGCGTCGCTGGGCAGTGCGTTGGGTTTGGTGCTGCTGGGCTCGTCCGTCACCAGCCTCAATCTGCTCTACCGCCTGGGGATGACCGGCATGGCCTTTGTCGGCGCGGCCTGTGCGGTGGCGTTGACGGTGGTGCTGGCGCGCAATGTGCAAAACACCTTGCGCCTGTTGCTGGCCGGCGTGATCGTCGGTGTGGTGCTGGGCGCCATGCGCGATCTGCTGGAGTTGCGCCACCCCGATATCCTGCAGGCCATGCAGGCCTTTACGCTGGGCACCTCGGCCTTTGTCGGCTGGGAAGGCTGCGCACTGATGGCCGGCGTGCTGCTGGTCTGTGTGCTGGCCACCTGGAGCTGCGCCCGGGTGCTCGATGGTTTGACCCTGGGCGAGGCGACGGCCGCCAGCCTGGGCCTGCCGCTGGCGCCGCTGCGCTATGGCCTGGTGGCGGTGCTGGCGCTGGCCACCGGCACCTCGGTCGCGCAGACCGGGTTGATTGCCTTTGTGGGCCTGGCTGCCCCGCACCTGGTACGCAGCCTGGTGCAGGTGGGCCATGGCCGCAGCACCGTGCTGGCCGCCGCGATGGGCGGCGTGCTGCTGCTGGCGGCCGATATCCTGGCGCGCTGGCTGGTCGCCCCGCAAGAGCTGCCGGTGGGCGTGCTCACTGCGGCACTGGGCGGCAGTTATCTGCTGTGGCGCATGCACCGCAGCACCCGTTCGGCAGGAGGCCTGTGATGCGCGGCACTGCAAGCCCCGCGGCGCTGAGCGCCACCAATATCCATGCCGCTGTGCATGCGCGGCCGATTCTGCAAGGCGTCAACGCCCAGTTTGTGCAAGGCCGCTGGACCAGCATTGTCGGCCCCAATGGCGCGGGCAAATCAAGCCTGCTCAAGGTGCTGGGCGGCCTGTGGCCGGCGGCACAGCTGCAGGGCGATGTGGCACTGCTGGGCAAAAGCCTGGAGCGCTGGCCGCGCAAGCAGCGCGCCCAGGCGCTGGCCTGGCTGGGCCAGGGCGAGGTGGTGACGCAGGAGCTGACGGTGATGGACGTGGCCATGCTGGGCCGCCTGCCGCACCAGCCCTGGTTTGCAGCACCCAGCGGCGAAGACCATGCGGTGGTGGAGCAATGCCTGCGGGCGGCGCATGCCTGGGATTGGCGCCACCGGCCGGTGGCCGAGCTCTCGGGCGGTGAGCGCCAGCGGGTGCTGCTGGCCCGCGCGATGGCTGTGCAGGCCTCTGTGCTGCTGATGGACGAGCCGCTGGCCAACCTGGACCCGCCGCACCAGACCGACTGGGTGGACAGCATGCGGGCCTTGACGGCCCAGGGCACCACGGTGGTCAGCGTGCTCCATGAAATATCGGTGGCGCTGCTGGCCGACCATATGCTGGTGCTGCAGGCGGGCCGGGTGCTGCACCAAGGCCGCTGTGACGACCCTGCTACCCATGCTGCGCTGGAGGCGGTGTTTGACCACCGCATCCAGGTGCGCGCCATCGATGGCATGTGGATGGCCTTGCCGCGTACCGCCACTGCCGCGCAGGCCGGCCAGCGCGGGCGCTGAACCCCTGCGAACCGGGCCTGGCCCCGCTTCCAACAACACAACGAAACAAGGAAAGATTGCAATGCAGATTGAAACGCCACCCAGCGAAAAGCCTTATGAAAAGCCCGAGGGCGAGCGCCGTGGCCTGGTGATCGTCAACACCGGTGACGGCAAGGGCAAGACCACAGCAGCCTTTGGCCTGGCATTCCGCGCAACCGGCCGGGGCAAGGCTGTCAAGGTCTACCAGTTCATGAAGGTGCCGACCGCCCGTTTTGGCGAGCACCGCCTGTCCGAGCAAGTGGGCCTGCCGGTCGAAGGGCTGGGCGATGGCTTCAGCTGGAAGAGCCGCGACCTCGAGCACAGCGGCCAGCTGGCGCGCGAGGGCTGGGAAAAGGCGAGGGCGGCGATCCTGTCAGGCGCGTATTTTCTGGTGGTGCTCGACGAGATCACCTACCCGCTGATCTATGGCTGGCTGCCGCTGCAGGAGGTGCTGGACACCTTGGCCGCCCGGCCCAAGGAGGTGCATGTCTGCCTCACCGGCCGGCGCTGTCCGCAGGAGATCATTGACATGGCCGATACCGTCACCGAGATGACGATGGTCAAGCATGCGTTCAAGGCCGGCATCCCGGCGCAGCGCGGCATTGAAGACTGAGCCACCGCAGCCGATTGCTGGCATGAGCGATACCCCTTTCAACGCCCCCACCATCGCCGCCACGGCCTTCAGCGAGGCTGAGCGCGCTGCGGTCTACCGCGCCATCCACGAGCGGCGCGACATGCGCCACTTTGCCGGCGGCCAGGTCGACGAGGCGGTGCTGCTGCGCCTGCTGCGGGCCGCGCACCATGCGCCCAGCGTTGGCTTTATGCAGCCCTGGCGCTTCATCCGCGTGCGCGATGCGCAGATGCGCAGCCGCATCCATGCGCTGGTGGAAGACGAGCGCCTGCGCACTGCCCAGGCATTGGGCGAGCGCGAGGCGGACTTCATGAAGCTCAAGGTGCAGGGCGTGCTGCAGGCGGCCGAGGTGCTGGTCGTGGCCATGCCGCCCGGGCGCGAAGCCCATGTGTTTGGCCGCCGCACCTTGCCCGAGATGGATGTGGCCAGCACCGCCTGCGCGATCCAGAACCTGTGGCTGGCCGCGCGCGCCGAAGGGCTGGGGATGGGATGGGTGTCGCTGTTCGAGCCCCAGGCGCTGGCGCAGTTGCTGGCCATGCCTGCCGGCGCGCACCCGCTGGCCGTGTTGTGCCTGGGACCCGTGCAGGTCTACTATGCCGAACCCATGCTGCAGCAGGAACGCTGGGCCCGCCGTGCGCCTTTGCAGGACATGCTGATGGATGGGTGCTGGCAGCCAGACTCAGGACCGCAGCCATGAGCGATGGTGGCCTGTGGGCGCTGGTGCTGGCCGGTGGTAGCCCGCTGCTGCAACTGGCGCAGCCCTTGATGGATGCTGGCCCTGCGCTGCACTGGCAGGCGCCGATGGCGGCCTTGCTGGCCGTGTTGGTGGCGTTGCTGGTGGACTGGCTCTGGGGCGAGCCGCCGCTGCGGCTGCACCCGGTTGTCTATATGGGCAAGCTGCTGGGCCTGCTCGGCCAGGCGATTGCACCGCGCCAGGCGGACGAGCGCGCCTATGAGCGCTTTGTGCTGGCGGCTCTGGCCTGGTGCCTGCTGGCGGGCGGTGCTTGGCTGGTGTATGCGGCCCTCATGTATCTGCTGCAGGCAGTGCCTTGGTGGCTGAATGGCCTTGTGGCTGGGTTGCTGCTCAAACCGCTGCTGTCCTGGCGCATGCTGCGCAGCGAGGTGCTGGCCGTGGAGGCCGCGCTCGGCGAATCACTGCAGGCGGGCCGGGCCCGCTTGTCCTGGCTGGTGAGCCGCGATACCGCACAGCTCGATGCCGCCACGGTGCGTGAGAGCGCGATCGAGACCTTGGCCGAGAACCTGAGCGACTCGGTGCTGGCGCCGTTGTTCTGGTTTGCCGTCGCCGGCCTGCCGGGGGCGGCGCTGTACCGGCTGGCCAACACGGCCGATGCGATGTGGGGCTACCCCGGCTGGCGCGGCCAGGGTGCACAGCGCCGCCACTGGCAATGGGCGGGCAAATGGGCGGCCCGGGCCGATGATGTGCTGAACTGGGTGCCTGCCCGCATCACAGCGGCCTGGCTGGCGCTGCTGGCGGGGGGCCTGTCCTGGTCCGGGCTGCGGCGCGATGCGGCAGTCACGCCGTCGCCCAATGGCGGCTGGCCCATGGGCGCAATGGCGCGGGCGCTGGGCGTGCATCTGTCCAAACCCGGCGTGTACCAGCTCCACCCGCAAGGCCGGCCGCCGCAGGCCCCGGATGTGCAGCGGGCACTGGCCCTGGCGGGCCGCGTGGTGTGGGTGCAGGCGCTGTGTGCCTTGTTGCTGGCCCTGGGTTTGGCGGCAAAGATAGGAATCGCCTCGATGGCGCAAGGAGTGTTGGCCCATGGCTGATAACGAGCATGGTGGTACCGACGCCTTGGGCGTGCCGGCGCATGATTTTTCCACCAACCGCAATGCCTGCGGCCCCTGCCCGGAGGCCGTGGCGGCCTTGCAGGCCGCGCATCTGGCGCAGTACCCCGACCCGCACTACACAGCGCTGCGCCTGCAGCTGGCGGACTTCCATGCGGTCGCCCCTGAGCGCCTGGTCATCGGCGGCAGCAGCAGTGAGTTGATCCACCGCCTGACCCAGCATGCGCTGCGCCAGGGTGCCACCAAGGTCAGCCTGCCGCGCCATAGCTATGGCGACTACGCCCAGGCGGCGGAGGTGTGGGGCCTGCACACCGGCGCCCGCAGCCCGGCCTGGGGCGAAGGCCTGCACTGGGCCTGCGAGCCCTCCAGCCCGCTGGGTGCGCAAGAGGACGTCTGGCAAGCCTTGCCCGCCGATGCCAGCCACCATGGCCTGGTGCTCGATTGCGCCTACCGGCCGCTGTGGCTGGAAGGCCCTGCGCCGCCGCGCGACATGGCCGCGCTGTGGCAGCTGTGGACGCCCAACAAGGCGCTGGGCATGACGGGGGTGCGCGCTGCTTATGCGATTGCGCCCGAGGGCACGGCGCAGGCGCAGATCGACGCGCTGCGGGCGCTGGCGCCTTCGTGGGTGGTGGGCGCGCATGGCGTGGCCATGCTGCAGGCCTGGGTCACGCCCGAGGTGCAGGCCTGGCTGGCCCGCAGTCTGGATACGTTGCGCCACTGGAAGGCCCGGCAGCTGGCGCTGTGCGAGCGCCTGGGCTGGGCAGTGCTGCCCGGCCACCAGGCCAATTACTTTGTCGCGCGCCTGCCGCTGGACCCGGCGGACCTGCCCGCGCGCCTGGCGTCACTGCGCAGCCAGGGCATCAAGCTGCGCGATGCCCGCAGCTTTGGCCTGCCCGGCCATGTGCGCCTGGGGGTGATGGCGCCGGTGGCGCAGGCGGCGCTGGAGCGGGCCTGGCTGTCGCTGTCAGATACTTAGCGAGGGCATGCGGCAACCGCTACCATTTGGTATGGATTTACAAACTTTGCAACTACGCACCGTCTTGGTGGAGCGCTATGTGACGCCGCTGCGCGAGGGCGGCTCGATGCCGGCCGTCGTCGAGGCGGACGATCTGGGCATGTATGTGCTCAAGTTCCGGGGGGCTGGCCAGGGCGTGCGCGCGCTGATGGGTGAGCTCATCTGCGGCGGCATCGCCCGCGCGCTGGGCCTGCCCTTGCCCGAGCTGGTGCTGGCCATGCTGCACGCCAAGCTGGCCCAGACCGAGCCCGATCCTGAGATCCAGGACCTGATCCGTGCCAGCGATGGCCTCAATGTGGGCCTCGATTACCTGCCCGGCTCGGTCAATTTTGACCCGGCCGTGGATGCGGTCAGCGACGATTTCGCCTCGCGCCTGGTCTGGTTCGATGCGCTGGTCAGCAATGTGGACCGCACGGCCCGCAACACCAATATGCTGATGTGGCAGCGCAAGCCCTGGCTGATTGACCATGGCGCGACCCTGACCTTCCACCATGCCTGGGATGGCACGGTGGCCGACCCGGGCAAGCCCTTTGCGCCGATTGCCGACCATGTGCTGCTGGCCCAGGCCAGCCAGCTGGCCGAGGTGGACGAAGCGCTGGCCGCGCAGCTGACCGAGCCGGTGCTGACCGCCATTCTGGCCACGGTGCCGGACTGCTTTCTGGCCAAGGCCGCAGAGGACCGCAACAGCCCGCTGCTGGCCGATCCGCAGGCGCACCGCGCCGCGTATGTGAACTATTTTCTGGCCCGCCTGCAAACGCGTGGTCGCTGGTTGCAAGGAGCCATCGATGCACGCGCATGATGTGTATGACTACGCTATCGTGCGCGTGGTGCCCCGGGTCGAGCGGGAGGAGTTCATCAACGCCGGCGTGATCGTGTCCTGCCAGCGCAGCGGCTACCTGCAGGCAGCGATGGCGCTCGATGAGGCGCGCCTTTTGGCGCTGGATCCGCAAGTCGATCTGCAAGCCGTCTACCGCCACCTGGGCAGCATCGTAGCCATTTGCGCTGGCGTGCCCGAGGCCGGGCCCATCGGCCAGCTGCCGTACCGCGCGCGCTTCCACTGGCTCACAGCCAAGCGCAGCAGCATGATCCAGACCTCGCCGGTGCACACGGGGCTGTGCACCGATGCGGGCTCGGCGCTGGAGCGCATCATGGCGCGCATGGTGCTGCCGCTGGGCAGCGCACCGCGATGAGCGCGCGCTGCATCATGGTGCTGGGCACCAGCAGTGGCGCCGGCAAAAGCTGGGTGGCCACGGCGCTGTGCGCCTGGTACCGGGCCCAGGGCTACAAGGTGGCGCCCTTCAAGGCGCAGAACATGAGCAACAACGCCCGCGTCGTAGCCACGCCCGATGGCCAGTGGGGCGAGATCGGCACTGCCCAGTACCTGCAGGCGCTGGCCGCAGGGGCGGTGCCCGATGTGCGCATGAACCCGCTGCTGCTGAAGCCCGAGGCCGATACCCGCAGCCAGGTGGTGCTGTTTGGCCAGATGGACGAGGCGCTGTCGGCCATGCCCTGGCGCGGCCGCAGCCTCAAGGTCTGGCCACAGATCGCGCAGGCGCTTGATGCATTGCGCGCCGAGAACGATGTGGTGGTGATCGAGGGCGCGGGCTCGCCCGCCGAGATCAACCTGCACAGCAGCGATGTGGTCAATATGCGCGTGGCGCGCCACTGCGATGCCCATTGCCTGCTGGTGTCCGATATCGACCGGGGAGGGGCCTTTGCCCACCTCTACGGCACCTGGGCGCTGCTGCCGCCCGAGGAGCAAGGCCTCATCAAGGGCTTTGTGCTCAACAAGTTCCGGGGCGATGCAGCCTTGCTGGCGCCGGCGCCGCAGATGCTGCAAGACAAGACCGGGGTGCCGACGGTGGCCTGCATTCCGATGCAGTTCCAGCACGGCCTGCCCGAGGAAGACGGTGTGTTTGACGACCGGGGCAGTGGTGGCCAGGGGCAGGCCGTGCACACCTGCATCGCCATCGTGGCCTACCCGCGCATCAGCAACCTCGATGAGTTCCAGCCGCTGCTGCAGCTGCCTGGTGTGCGCGTGGTCTGGGCGCGCACGCCCGCACAGCTGAGCGATGCGGACTGGGTGATCCTGCCGGGCAGCAAGGCCACCGCTGCCGACCTGGGCTGGATGCGCCAGCAGGGCCTGGATGCCGCTGTTGCCCGCCATGCGCAGGCCGGCAAACGGGTGCTGGGTATTTGCGGCGGCCTGCAGATGCTGGGCGAGGCGCTGGTCGATCTGCATGGGGTGGACGGAAATGCCGCCGGCCTGGGCCTGCTGCCGCTGGTGACCTTGTTTGCACCGCAAAAGAATGTGCAGCCTGCGCGCCTGGCGCTGCCTGAGGTACAGGCACCCTGGCAGGCACTGAGCGGCCTGGTGGTGACCGGTTATGAAATCCACCATGGCCAGACCGAACTGCGCCCCGATATGCAGGCCGGTGCAGCCGAGCCGGCGCAAGAGCTGTTGCCGGGCCTGTTGTGGCAGGGCGGCGCGCCGCAGGTGCTGGGCACCTATGTGCATGGGCTGTTCGAGAACGCGGCCGTCATCCATGCCTTGTTTGGCCATGACGCACCCAGCCTGGACCAGGTGTTTGCGCGCATGGCCCAAGGGGTGGGTGAATGGTTTGGGGACCGCTTGCCCTGAATGACCAACACCTTTGCCTGTAGGCCAAATATTGCAAGCACTGGTGGATTGGGCCGATAGGGGCGCGCCTGCCGCGCAGGCATGCTGTTTGTGTTGCTTCTCATCACCGATAAGGATGATCGCTATGAAAAACATGTTCCGCCAGTCTTTGCAAATGGCCGCGATGGCCCTCGCCTTGGGCACCGCAGGCTATGCCAGCGCCCAATCCGCACCGCCACCCCCACCACCCCCTGCCAAGCATGTGAAGCCCATGCCCCATGGCCCGCACGGCGCCCACCACAAGCGTGGTGAAGCGCGTGGCGATGCCCGCGCCAATGCCGATGTGGCCGAAGGCAGCTCCAGCGCCCGCGAAGCGGCAGCCGCTCGCCAGGCTGCGCGCCAGGGCCAGTTGACGGATCCAGGTTCCAGCTTCCGCGAAAATGCCACCGCACGCTGCGCAGTCTTCAAGACCGAAGAGGACCGCCGTGCCTGCGTGGGCCGCGTGGCCCAGGGCCAGGACAGCGGCTCGGTGCAAGGCGGTGGCATCCTGCGTGAGTACACCTACACGGTGCCTGCCAAGTAAGCTGACTGATTTAGCTGATCCACGCTCTGCCCAGCTTTGGCTGCGCAGAGCGTTTTTCATTGGTTTGCGCGCAGGGCGCTGCAAACCGGGGCAGGCAGCGCGATACTGGCGGCTTGGCGTATCGCCGTGCTCCCGCTCCGTACCCTGACCATGTCCGAATCCTCGTTCTCTCCGCTTATTCCCTGTATCGCATCGATGGACGATGCCGCCTTCCGCGAGCAGGTGCAGCAGCTGCTGGACAACAAGACCAAGCCATTGGGCTCGCTGGGCCTGCTTGAAGCGCTGGCGTTGCGCATCGCCTGCATCCTGGGCAGCAGCCAGCCCCGCCTGGCCGATCCCCAGATGGTCGTGTTTGCGGCTGACCATGGCCTGGTGGCGCAGGGCGTGTCAGCCTACCCGGCCGATGTGACCTGGCAGATGGTGGGCAATTTTCTGGCCGGTGGCGCGGCAGTAAGCGTGCTCTCGCGCCAGCATGGCGTGGCGCTGAATGTGGTCGATTGCGGCGTGGCCCGCGATTTTGCACCGCAGAGCGATGCGCTGCCCCCAGGCGCGCCCCGCCTGTGGCTGCGCAAGATTGCCCCCGGCACGCAGGACAGCAGCCTCGGCCCTGCGATGAGCATGGCGCAGTGCGAGGCAGCCATTGCCAATGGCCGCGCGCTGCTGCAGGCCTTGCCTGGCAATGCCTTGCTGCTGGGCGAGATGGGCATTGGCAACACCTCCAGCGCATCGCTGCTGCTGGCGCGGCTCTGCAATCTGGATGTGGAGACGGTGACCGGCGCAGGCACGGGCTTGAGCGGCGAGGGCGTGGCCCGCAAGGCCGCGGTGCTGCGCCGGGTGCTGGCGCGCCATGCCGGTGTGCAGGAGCCGCTGGCCGTGCTGGCGGCAATGGGCGGGCTGGAAGTGGCGACCATGGTGGGGGCCGTGCTGCAGGCCGCGCTGGAGCGCCGCGTGATTGTGGTCGATGGCTTCATCACCAGTGCCGCAGTGCTGGTGGCCTCGCGCTTGCAGCCCGCCGTGCTGGAGCGCTGCGTCTATGCCCACCGCTCGGGCGAGCCGGGCCACAGCCACTTGCTGGCGGCCTTGCAGGCCCAGCCGCTGCTCGACTGGCAGCTGCGCCTGGGTGAGGGCTCGGGTGCGGCGCTGGCCTGGCCGCTGCTGGAATCGGCCTGTGCGATGCTGCGTGACATGGCCAGCTTTGCCTCGGCGGGGGTCAGCACCCAGAGCAGCACGTGATGCCTCGCCGCCGCTATCAGCGCAGCGCGCCTTGGGGTGGCGGTGTCTTGGGCGTGAAATCGCAATAGCTGCTGACCAGGCATTCCCAGCAGCGCGGCTTGCGCGCCTGGCAGACATAGCGGCCCAGCAAAATCAGCCAGTGGTGCGAGTCAACGGCATAGTCGTCGGGCACGCGCCGCATCAGCTGCTTTTCCACTTCCAGCGGGTTCTTGCCGGGCGCCAGGCCGGTGCGGTTGCTGACGCGGAAGATATGGGTGTCCACCGCCATGGTGGGCTGGCCAAAGGCCACATTGAGCACCACATTGGCCGTCTTGCGGCCCACGCCGGGCAGGGCTTCCAGCGCCTCGCGCGTGTCGGGCACCTGGCCGCCATGGCGTTCCACCAGAATGCGGCAGGTCTCCATCAGGTGCTTGGCCTTGCTGCGGTACAAGCCGATGGTCTTGATATAGCCCTCCAGGCCTTCCAGCCCCAGCGCCAGAATGGCCTGGGGCGTGTTGGCGACCGGGAACAGTTTGCGGGTGGCCTTGTTGACCCCCACATCGGTCGCCTGGGCCGACAGCAGCACGGCGGCAAGCAGCTCGAACACCGAGGTGTATTCCAGCTCGGTCTGGGGCGAGGGATTGGCCGCCTTCAAGGTGGCGAAAAAGGGTTGGATATCAGCGGTTTTCATCGTGTTTTTGTGCAGGCTCGGCTGCCATTATCTGGCAAGGTCCGAGCCTGGGTCCCCGCGTCAGGGCTGCAGTGGCACCTGCGGCACGCCCTGGCGGATGGCGGCCGAGAAATCCTCACCCGGGCGCACGGCCTTGGCGCGGGCGTTGATATGCGCCGCCTCATGGATGGCCTCAAAGTCATGCGGCCGGGCGAGGGCGCCCAGGCTGTCCACATACTGGGGCAGGTAGCCGCTGGCCAGCAGGCGCCAGTCCATCGGCAGGCCCGGCACAATGCGGCGCACCATCTCGAACACGATGGTGGTGCAGTTGGCAAACAGCGTGTGGTAGAACTGCGGCGTCTCGACCAGCGCATTGGCCTTATCCACATAGGCGATGAACAGCGAACGCATCGCAGCGCGTGGCATGGCCACGCTGTACAGGTAGACTTCTTCTCCCCGCATATTGCTGCGTACGCGCAGGATGTCGCGCTCATCGGCAGCGACCAGGCTTTGCTCGAACTGCTTGAAGAAGCCGCCCACGGCCGAGAACTGCTCGCCCTGTTCCTTGCGGATCTCCACCGAAAACGTCACATAGCGGCGCGGGCTCTTGCCGTCGTCAAAGCCGAAGGACACCAAGGTGTGGGCAATGGCCGGCCCCATCCAGTAGGAAGTGCTCATGTCCACCGACACGAGCTGGCGCAGGTCGTAGTCCCGGTCTTCCCAGCGCACGGTGGCCTTGCTGTCGGTCTGCCAGTCAAAATTGCGCACATTGTGCAGCTGCACCAGATCACCCTGGACGGTGCCCGACAGCTGCCGGGCCACATCGGGCGTCCATTTGCGCGTGTTGGAGGGCTGGATGCTGGCCCACCAGGCGAGGATCGCGGCAAACAGCAGCCCATAGATCAGCAGGCCCTTGGGCATGCGCTGCTGCCACAGCAGGTAGATGCAGTACAGGCCGACCCCCACCCAGACCCCCAGCAGCAGCCCCCGGGCCGAGCCCGACTTGACCGATTGCGCGAGCTGAAACCACAGCGCGCCACAGGCCCAGACCACGCCCAGCAGCATGAGCAACGAGGCCAGCAATTTGACCAAAACAATGAAGAAAGCGGCGATGCGCATGGTGACCCAGTCCTTTAGGGCGCAAGCATAGTCGATAGCGGGGGGCAATGGCGGGCTCAGGGATGCCAGAGCGACGCATGGGGCCGGTAAAAAGTAGCAAAATGCCAGTGCGGCCCGGCGATCGACCGGGCTGTGCTTTTTTGACTTGAGAGAACATTCCATGACACTGCGCTTTGCCTCCCGCCTCGACAATGTCGAGACGTCCGCCATCCGTGAACTGTTCAAGCTGCTGGGCAAGCCCGGCATCATCAGTTTTGCCGGGGGCTTTCCGGATGCAGCCATGTTCGACGTGGACGGTGTGCAGGCAGCGGCCAATGCGGCGTTGAAAGAGGAGCCGGGCGCTGCGCTGCAGTACGGCGCGACGGAGGGCTACCAGCCCTTCCGCGAGCAGATCGTGGGCCTGATGGCGGCCAAGGGCGTGCAGTCGCTGACGCCCGATCAGCTGATCGTCACCACCGGCAGCCAGCAGGCGCTCGACCTGCTGGGCAAGACGATGATCTCGCCCGGTGACAAGGTGATCGTCGAGGGCCCGACCTTTCTGGCCACCATCCAGTGCTTCCGCCTCTACGGCGCCGAAGTCATCAGCGCCCCCACCGATGAGAACGGTGTCATCCCCGAAGCGCTGGAGCAGCTGATAGCCGAACACCAGCCCAAGCTGGTCTACCTGATCCCGACCTTTGGCAACCCCAGCGGTGTGCTGCTGAGCCTGGAGCGCCGCCGCCAGATTCTCGAGATGGCTGTGCGCCACCAGACCCTGGTCGTCGAGGACGACCCCTATGGCGACCTGTACTTTGACGCACCGCCACCGCCCAGCCTGCTGGCGCTGTCGGACAGCGTACCCGGCAGCCGTGACTACCTGGCCCACTGCGGCAGCATGAGCAAGGTGCTCAGCCCCGGCCTGCGCCTGGGCTGGCTGATTGCCCCGGCCGAGCTGCTGGGCAAGTGCGTCATGTGCAAGCAGTTCAGCGATGCCCATACCAGCACCTTCAGCCAGGCGACCGCCGCCCAGTACCTGAAGGCCGGCCGCATGCCCGCCACCCTGGACCGCGTGCGCACCACCTACGCGGCGCGCAGCAAGGCCATGGGCGACGGCCTGCGCAGCCAGCTGGGCGATGCGGTGCGCTTTGTGCAGCCCCAGGGCGGCATGTTCATCTGGGTGCAGCTGACGGGCGCCCGGGGCCAGGAGAAGGATGGCAATGCGCTGGCCAAGCGCGCCATCGAGCAGGGGGTGGCCTTTGTGCCGGGCACGCCATTCTTTGCCCAGAACCCCGATGCCTCGACCCTGCGGCTGTCCTTTGCCACCGCTGATATCGCCCGCATCGAAGAGGGCATTGCCCGCCTGGCCAAGGCGCTGTAAGCCCGCCTTCCCGCTCTCCACGCCGGCATATGCGCTGTCATATGCCGGCGTTATTCTTTCCCCTCCCTCCCCATCCGATGCCAGGAGACGCCATGACGACAATGCCCGAACCCCTGCAGCAGCGCCTTGAAGCCCTGGAGATCAAGGCGGCCTATGCCGACGACCTGCTCGAAGAGCTCAACCTGACGATCTACAAGCAACAGCAGCAGATCGACCGCTTGCTGCACCTGGTCAAGGACCTGCAGCAGCGCATGCCCGAGACCGGAGCTGTTGCGCCAGGTGCACGCGACGAGCTGCCGCCACACTACTGAACGCAGGCCTCTGCCTGAGGAAGCACACAATTTGCTTCAAATCAGCCCGGAAACAGGGCAAAAAAGGTATTAGGGTTTGCACCTATTTGGTGCGAGAATGTTGGCTTGAATTTTGCAGTGTTCATCGCAGGCGTCGCAGCCTGCACTAGGGATGCTCTGCAAAACCCTCGCCAAGCGGGATGGACGCGGATCGCCCGAGACCGCGTTCAGACCACGGCAGGGAGTTTTGCAGAGGGTCCCTAGGCGTGTGCTGCAGCGCAGTCTGTCCAACCTCTCTGCTCCAACACCATGTCCATCGACGTCAGCAACATCACCCACAGCATCCAGCTGGCTGTGGCTCCCGTTTTCTTTCTCACCGGCGTGGCGGGCATGATCGGTGCCGTCGCCGGCCGGCTGGCGCGCATCATCGACCGGGGCCGTGTGCTGGAAGACCGCATGATGGCCTCCAAGGACGAGGACTATGTGCAGCGGTCCTTGCTGGAGCTCAGCTTTCTGCGCCGGCGCGGACGCCTGGCCAACCTCTGCATCGGGCTGCTGACCCTGTGCGGCGCGCTGATTGCGCTGACCATCATCTTGCTCTTCGTCGGCCAGACCACCAAGACCGAGATCGACGCCAACAGCTGGTCGCTGGCGGCGATGTTCAGCTTCGGGCTGGGCGTGGTCAGCTTTGTCTCGGCGCTGTGCTGCTTCATGGTCGAGACCATGATGGCCACGCAGCTGCTGAACTTCCACCCGCTGCGCCAGCCGGCCACGATTCCCTGTATGGCAGCGGCCCAAGCCGCGGCCACCGCGCCCAGTGCGGCACCCCGCAAAGTGGTTGCCGAGCCCGGCCGCCAGGATGCCTTCATGCCCCAGGTCTGAGGCCTTGGGTCTATGCCGGGGTCTGCGGATAGCGCGCCTGGCATAGCGCCAGCCAGGCGCTGGCGGCCTTGGATAGGTGCTGGGGCCGCCAGGTGAGGCCGAAATCATGGCTCAGCGTGGGCTCAGCCACGGGCAGGCAGCGCACCTGGGCCGGGTCAAAGCGGCTGGCCACATGGTCGAACATGATGGCAATGCCTGCATCGGCGGCGACCAGGTCGCCAATCAAGTCCCAGTAACGGCTTTGCAGCGCGATCTGCGGCACAAAGCCCGCTTGCGCGCAGCAGCTTTGCACGCCTTCGTACAGCGCAAAATCACTCTCGTACATCACAAAGGGCAGGGCAGCCAGCTCCCGCCAGCGCACCTGGCTTTGCCCCTGGGGCGCGCGCGCATGGGCAAAAACGGCCACGGTATGGTGGGTTTGTATGCGCAGGCTGGCCAGGGGGCTGCCGGCACGCAGCAGGCCCATGGCTACATCGATCTCGCCCTCTGCCACCGCCTGTTCCAGCGCCCGGGCGCCGCGCTCATGCAACTGCAACTGGACGCCGGGGTAGCGTTTGCGGTACTGCGCAAAGATGGGCGCCATGTAGTGGCCCGTGGTCGGGGACACGCCCACGCTGAGCGTGCCGCGCGCGATGCCGTCCACCTCGGCCACTTCCTGGCGCAGGCGGCTGGCCTCTTGCAGCAGCGCCTGGCCCCGCTCAAACACCACGCGCCCGGCATCGGTCAGCTGCAGCTTGCGGCCTTCGCGCAGCAGCAGGGGGCCGCCGAACTCGTCTTCCAGACCCTTCACCATCTTGCTGATGGTGGGCTGGGTGACATACAGCGCCTCTGCCGCGCGGGTGAAGCTGTTGCGGTGGACCACCTCGACAAAGTAGCGCAGCGCTCGCAGGTCCATGGTGAATTCCTAGATGGAATGGAATTTATAAAAATAAGTCATTTTACGAATGATTATGCCGTTTCTACAATCCGTTTTGTGCAGTGCAGCATGGTGAGGCAAGGGGCCGCACCGCCGCCACTGCCGCTGGCCCACGAGCCAGCACAAGGATGGCATGACAAGCGATAAATGGGTGGCGGGCGAGGTCAGATCCACAGACAAGGGGCTGCCCAGGCAGGCCCGCCAGGCGGCACGCACGCTGTGGCAGGTGGCAGTGCTCTGCGCCATCTGGCTGGTGGCCGAGGCACTGCGCAGCCATATGGGCTGGCGTATCCCGGCGGGCCTGATTGGCTTTGCCGCACTGGCGCTGGGGCTGTTCAGCCGCGCCGTGCCCGGCCGCTGGCTGGCACAGGGCACGCGCTGGTTGCTGTCGGACATGCTGCTGTTCTTCATCCCCGCAATGCTGGTGATCATCAACTATGGCGACCTGGTACGCAGCCAGGGGCTGCGCATCGTGCTCGTGATTGTGCTGAGCACTGCCTGTGTGATGGTGGCCACCGCGCTGGTGGTCGATGCGGTCTACCGGCTGGAGCTGCGCCTGGCCCAGCACAAGCGCCGCCAGGAGCGTGGCGCCAAGGCCGCTGCCGGAGGGGTGCGATGACTGCTGCGCCTGTACCCCTGGCTTCGCTGATGCCGCTGTGGCCGCTGAGCCATGGCAGCGCAGCGCTGCTGTCACTGCTGCTGACCCTGCTGTGCTATTACCTCAACAAGCGGCTGTACCAGCGCCATCCGCATACGGTGCTGATGCCCATCATCGGCACGCCCCTGGTGCTGGTGGCCGCACTGCTGCTGCTGGGCATTGGCTACGACGACTATCGCACCCATACCCATTGGTTGGTATGGCTGCTGGGGCCGACGACCGTCGCCTTCGCGCTGCCGTTGTATGACTACCGCCAGATGGTGCGCAAGCACTGGATGTCCATTTTGGCCGGCGTGTTGGTGGCCAGCACGGTGTCCATCCTGACGTCGGTGTGGCTGGCGCGCTGGCTGGGCCTGTCGCCGCTGCTGCAAAAAGGGCTAGCAATGCGCTCCGTGACCACGCCCTTTGCGGTGGAGGCCGAGCGTGCCATCGGCGGCCCGCTGGACCTGGCTGCCTTGTTTGTGCTGCTCACCGGAGTGACCGGCATGCTGATCGGTGGCCTGGTACTGCGCCTCTTGCCCCGGCTGCGCAGCCGGGTCGCAGCGGGGGCCATGCTGGGCGGATCGGCCCACGGCTCGGGGGTTGCCAAGGCGCAGATGGCCGGCCCCCAGCAAGGTGTGGCCGCCTCACTGGTGATGATGATTGCCGGCGCTCTCAATGTGCTGGCTGCACCCTGGGTCGGCGCCTGGGTGTTTGGCTAGCGCGCAAACAGGTCTTTGCCGCCCGCCTGGGGGGTGATGGCCTGGAAGCGCCAGACCAGCACGACGGCAAGCACCGCCAGCTGCAGCAGCATGCCTACCCAGGCCAGCCAGCCCAGGGCCGGTGCATGCGCAAAGTTGGACGACAGGCGCGGGTCAAACGCGCCAAACAGGGGCTCGAACAGCGGCGCCAGGCCCAGCGACCAGAACATGGCCGGCAACAGGGCGCTGAGGACAAAGACCACCAGCAAGGTCATGCCCAGCGGTGAGCGGCTGCTCTTGCGCAGCGAGAACACCAGGTAGATGCCGCAGTCGCGCAGCACATGCAGCAACACCATGAAGGCCAGGGGGCCCAGCTGCGAGCGGTTGGACAGCGGGTCGGCATTCCACAGCAAATAGGCCGGCAGCAGCACCGCAAAGGCCATGCACCAGCTGATGGGCCACAGTGGCATGTTCTGCCAAAAGCGCCGCCACTGGCCGTGCCGCGCGCTGTAGAGCAGGGCGCGCCAGCGCTGCGCGACCTGGCTTTCCAGCGCAGCGGCATAGTAGGTCACCAGGGCGAACAGCATCATCGCGGTCAGCGCCCGGCCGGTGCCGGTGGGCACCAGGCCCACCAGCAGCAAACAGCCAGCCGCATTGCCCAGTGCCCAGGCCCAGGGTGTGGTGGGTACCGACAGCTGCATCGACATCGCCCGCCACAGTGCCAGCAGGCCCAGCAGCAGGCCCGCTATGGCAAAGACCAGCAGCAGACTGGCCGCGTTCAGCGGCAGGCCCCACCAAGCGCCGCCGCCGCTGCCGCCCAGCAGGCTGTCAAGTCCCACCACCACGCTGCTGACCAGTTGCAGCAGCAGGAACACCAGCACCACCAGCACCCAGACATTGCGGCTGGTGGCGGGTTTGTTGGGGTCCATGCTGTAGAGGCGGCTGGCCATCATCGCGCAGTGCAAGGCGCAGGCGCCCAGAATGGTGAGCACGAGCACCAGCACCGTATCTGCCAGCTCGCCGAGCCAGAAGCCGCACAGCAGTGCCGCAGCCGTACACAGCAAAGCCCCATACCAGGCATAGCTGGGGCCACCCAGCAGCTTGCCCCAGGCCATGCGCCAGGGGCCCATGGCGCTCATGCGCTGCTGGTCCCAGGTGCGCTCGTTCAATTCGTCATTGATGCTGGACAGCGCTGTGAAGGTGCCCACGCAGGCGGCCAGCAGGCCCACCAGGCTGAGGGCGCCCTTGTGCAGGTACAGCAGCGGCTGCTTGCCCTCGATGACAAACACGCAGATGGCCAGCATCAGCAAGATGGCGGGCATCAGCACCAAACGCGCAGGGCTCAGCTCCAGGCTGAGCTGGCGGCGAAATTCCGGATTCATGGCCACTCCTTGGCAAACAGCGCTTGGGGATCGACGGGTGCTTCCAGGCTTTGCTGGTAGCGCTCCTGCAGGCTGGTGCGCGCCTCCTGGTAGCCCAGCACCTGTGCGCCATGGGCCACCAGCTGCTGCAGCAACTGCACGCGGGCAGCACGGTCTTGCGCGGGCAGCGCAATCCACAGCAGGTGGGTAGCGCCGGCGTCCCGGCCGGCACGCATGTCGACCAGGCGGTAGCCGGCCAGCGCCCCATCCGGCTGGGGCAGGGGGACGGCCAGCTCGACCTGCATCACCAGCTCGGACGGCAGCGCGCCGTTGCCGCCAGGGCCACTGGCGGCATTCAACGGCCCGTGGCTGGTGATGCGGCCTTCGCGGATCGACAGGATATGGCTGCAGTACTCATCGAGCTCACTCAGGATGTGGCTGGAGACGACCAGCGTCATGCCCTGGGCCTGCAGCTGGCGGAACAAGGTCGAGAGGCTGCTGCGCGCCTCCGGGTCCAGCCCGCTGGCGGGCTCGTCGAGCAGCAGCACCTGGGGCTGGTGGATGATGGCCTGGCCAATGGCGACCCGCTGGCGCTGGCCGCGCGAGAGGTTGCGCGTGGCATGGCCGAGCTTGCTGCTGAGCGCGAGCTGCTCGGCCACCGCATGCACGCGCGCGGTGGCGTCCTTGCGGCTCAGGCCCTGGCTTTCTGCGGCGTATTGCAGGCACTGGGCCACGCTCAGGGTCTCGTAGAGCCCGAAGAAATCCGACAGGTAGCCCATGTACTGGTGGGCGCGGCGGGGCTCTTGCTGCACATCGATGCCAGCCACCCGGGTGCTGCCGCTCAGCGGTGCTTCCAGCCCGGTAATGCAGCGCAGCAAGGTGGATTTGCCGGCGCCATTGGGGCCCACCAGGGCGGTGACGGTGCCGGCCTCGATCTGCAGGCTGACGCCATGCAGCGCGCGGTGGCCGGGGTAGTCGACGATGAGATCCTGCACCTCAATCATGCTGTGCTCTTTCTGATGAAAACCATGGATACCTCCCTCTGCAGCAGTGCCCCAGTTGCTTATCTGGCGCTGCAGCTGCTCGCATCATAGGCGCACCGGTCCCCGCTGTGCGGACAACACCACGGCAGCAATGCTCAGGCGGCTGGCGTCAGCACACGGCTGGCTGCGCGCATGACGCAATCGGTCAGCCGGGCCAGGCTGGCCTGCGCGCTGCGCGGCAGCGCCCAGTACAGTGGCAGGTCCAGCGGGCTATCGGGCACCAGCGGCACCAGGCTGCCACGTGCCAGTTGGTCGGCAATCAGCACCGTGGGGTGCATGCCCCAGCCCATGCCGATCTCGCAGGCCCGCACATAGCCCTGGTTGGACGGCAGAAAATGCCGGGGACCGCTGCCCCGGGGGGCCATGCCCTGGGCTTGCAGCCACTGGTCCTGCAGCCGGTCCTTGCGGTCAAAGGTCATGATGGGCGCCTGGGCCAGGGTCTGCGTGTTCACGCCCTCTGCGAAGTAGCGCGCCATAAAGCCAGGGCTGGCTGCGGCCACATAGCGCATCGTGCCCAGCGGCCAGCTGTTGCAGCCGGGGATCTGGCCGCTGGTGCCGGTCACGGCGCCCAGCACCGCCCCTTCGCGCAGCGCCTGGGCGGTGTGGTCCTGGTCGTCGACGCGCAGGTCCAGCAGCTCATTGCCCGAGGCGGTGAACTCGGCCATCGCCTCCATGAACCAGGTGGAGAGCGAATCGGCATTGACCGCCAGCTTGATCGTCGGCGCCACCGGTGCATCGGGCAGCAGGTCGGGGTTGCTGCGGCGCAGGGCGTTTTCGAGCAAGGCCACCTGCTCCAGATGCAGGCACAGGCGCTGGCCGGCCTCGGTGCCGGTGCAGGGGTTGCCACGCTGCACCAGCACTTGGCCGGTGCGCTCTTCCAGCTGCTTGATGCGCTGCGACACCGCCGACGGGGTGACATGGAGTTTCTTGGCGGCGCGCTCAAAGCTGCCCTCGCGCACCACAGCCGCCAGCGCGGCCAATCCCAGGTAGTCGAGCATTTAGTTTTGCTTCATTTGACTAAGATTGTTTAATTTTACTTATTTGTTGGTGCGCCGCACAATAGCTGCCATGTGGACAACAAGCATGACTTCTACCTGGCTGGCCGGTTTTACCGTCTGCCTTTCTTTGATCGTCTCGATCGGCGCGCAGAATCTGTATGTACTGCGCCAGGCCGTGAGCGGCGAGCATGTGCGCGCCTGCGTCGCCTGGTGTGTGTTCAGCGATGCACTGCTGATCGGCATCGGCGTGGCCGGCATGGCCCAGGTGCTGGGAGATTCGCCCACCCTGGCCTACTACCTGACCTTGGGCGGCGCATTGTTCCTGCTGGGCTATGGGGTGATGGCGCTGTGGCGGGCTGCAATGCCCGCTGGCGCAGTGCCCGCTGCCGATGCTGATGACGGGGGTGCGCCCGCCACCGCCGCCCGGCGCGGCCTGTGGCGCGTGCTGGGGGCGCTGGTCGTCATCACCTTGTTCAACCCCCATGTGTACCTGGATACCGTCGTGCTGGTGGGCTCGATCGGTGCGCGCCAGGATGGCAGCCTGAAATGGATCTTTGTGCTGGGGGCTGCCTGTGCCAGCCTGGCCTGGTTTGTGATGCTGGCCAGCGCCGGCCGGCGCCTGCAAACCCTGTTTGCCAAGCCCCAGGCCTGGCGCGTGATGGATGGCTTTACCGGCGTGATGATGCTGGCCCTGGCCTGGTGGGTGTACAGCGGGCTGGAGAACATAGGCGCTGCCTGATGCCTGCGATGGCTGACGGTGCCCAAGGTTTTGTACACCCCGTGCATGCCAGCGCTGCTCTACAATATTTGTAGCTGCGCGCTACGCATAACGAATAACCAAAGCCGAGCCATACCGCTGCAAGCCGTGCTGCCAAGCACTTGAATTTGCAGCGTTTCCCCTCATGTACCAAGGGTAGGCAAGCAGGCAATCGGCCTGTAGCCCCGGCCTTTTATTTGGAAATACCGTAGTGAACCCCTCTTTTCGCACCTCTGCATCCGTTCTTGCTTTGACCATTGCCGGTCTGGTTCTGCCAGGCCTGGCCCATGCCAAGCGCCTGGGTGGCGGTGTCAAGCGTCCAGCAGCGACCCAAAAGGCAGCTCCCGCGCCTGCAGCCAAGCCTGCGACGCCAGCCGCTGCTGCACCTGCCGCCGCTCCAGCAGCGGGCGCAGCCCCTGCCGCAGCAGCACCGGCCGCCGGCGGCTCCGGCATGATGGGCACCATGGGCGCAGCCGCCGTGGGCGCCGTCGCTGGCACGATGGCCGGCAGTGCGATGGCTGGCGCGATGGGCGGTGACAAGGGCAAGGAAGAAGCCGCCGCCAAGGAAGCGGAAGCCAAGAAGGCAGAAGCCGAAGCCGCCGCGCTGCAAAAGCAGGCCGATGAAGCCAAGGCCAAGGCTGACGCAGCCCGCTCCGCCGTCAAGTAATCAGCGTCTCAACAACCTGAACCCACCCGCAGCTGCTTGCAGCCGGCGGGTTTTTTATTGTCGCGGTGGCTGGACAGCCGCCTGCCCACTCGCTTGCAGGCTGGCGCGCAGCGGGCGCAGCAACTCGCCCAGGCCGTTGTGGTCGATCTCGTGCATCAGTGCCAGCAGCCGGCCCAGATCGCCTTTGGGAAAGCCTTCACGGGCAAACCAGTTGAGGTAGTTGCCAGGCAGGTCGGCGATGGCGCGGCCCTGGTACTTGCCAAAAGGCATGGTGGTGGTGAGCAGCCGCAGCAGCTGATCGGGGTCGAACGGGGTAGACATGGTCCAAGCATAGCCCGCCGGTGCAGGCGCAGGCTGTAGCGGGCTGGCATAAAGATCAAATTCTTTATAACCAAATCTCTTTATTTTCTTTGGGTGATATGCCAAATAAGGCTAGACTTGCACCATCTTGGTTCAGTCCCATCAAGAGAAATCCAAGTAGTTGCCGGGGCTGGTCTTTCTCATTTGTCAAAACACCATGTTCAAAAAAACGCTTTCCGTTCTTGCTATTGCGGCCCTGGCCGTGTCTGCCCATGCGGCGGATGTAGTGCTGAAAGTGGCGGCCTCGCCGGTGCCACATGCCGAGATTCTGAATTTCATCAAGCCCAAGCTGAAGGCCGAAGGTGTGGATCTGCAAGTGCGCGAGTTCAGCGACTACATCCAGCCTAACGCGGCCGTGGAAGACAAGCAGCTCGATGCCAACTTCTTCCAGCACCAGCCTTACCTGGACAGCTACAACAAGGACCGCAAGAGCTCGCTGGTGCAAGTGCCCAACGGCAAGGTGCATGTGGAGCCCTTTGGCGCCTACTCCAGCAAGATCAAGAACATCAAGGACTTGAAGGACGGCGCCACCGTGGCCATCCCCAATGACCCTTCCAACGGCGGCCGCGCGTTGCTGCTGCTGCAAAAGCACGGTCTAATCGAGCTCAAGGATGCGTCCAAGCTGACCTCCACCCCATTGGATATCGCCAAGAACCCCAAGAAGCTCAAGTTCAAGGAACTCGAAGCGCCTTTGCTGCCGCGTGCGCTGGGTGATGTCGATCTGGCGCTGATCAACACCAACTACGCGATCGAAGCCAAGCTCAACCCCACCAAGGATGCGCTGTTCATCGAAGGTGCCGACTCGCCCTACACCAACATCATTGCTGCCCGTGCTGACCGCGCCAATGACGAGGCGATTGCCAAGCTGACCCGTGCGCTGCATGGCGACGATGTGAAGAAATTCATCCTGGAAAAGTACAAGGGCGCCGTGGTTCCCGCGTTCTGATCGGCTAACAAGCTGCCCTAGCATGGCCTAGCAGCATCCCGCACATTTTGTTGACGGGTATTTACAAAAGGCACTCCCACCGAGTGCCTTTTGTTGTTTTTGACGCTGTAACATGCAGGGTCAGCCCGGATAGCGCACACTGCCCCGGGCCACTCAAGAATTCGCGACCTCCCCCCATCCATGTCCAAACTCATCGTGCACGGCGGCACCCCTTTGCAGGGCCGCATCATTCCCTCGTCCAACAAGAATGCCGTTCTGCCTGTGCTGTGCGCCACATTGTTGACGGCGCAGCCGCTCGTGCTCCATGGGGTTCCGGACATCACCGATGTGCGCAAGATCCTGGACATTTTCGGCAAGCTGGGCTCCAGCGTGCAGATGGACTACGCCAGCGGCGTGCTCAAGCTGCACCACCGGGATACGCACTTTGACGCCTGCAAGCACCACCTGCCCGAAGAAATGCGCTCGTCCATCATGCTGGTGCCGCCACTGCTGGCCCGCTTTGGCGTGGCGCGGCTGGAGGACAACGTCAAGGGCTGTACCCTGGGCGTGCGCGAGATTGATCCGCATATCGAGGTGTTCCGCCGCTTTGGCGGCCGGGTCGAGCATGGCGAGGGTTCGCTGATCGTGCGCTGCGATGGCGCGCTGCAGGCCACCCAGCACTGGCTGGACTATGCCTCGGTCACCACCACCGAGAACTTTGTGCTGTGCGCGGCCACTGCCCAGGGCAGCTCGGTGCTCACCAATGCCGCCTGCGAGCCGCATGTGCAGGAGTTCTGCCGCTTCATGGCCATGCTGGGCGCCAGGATTGAGGGCATCGGCACCTCGCGCCTGACGGTGCATGGCGTCGAGCAGCTGGGCGGCGGTGAATTCCATTTCGAGGAAGACTTCCACGAGATCACCACCTTTCTGGCGCTGGGTGCCATCACGGGTGGCGATGTACAGGTGCGCAACCGCACGCCCGACAACTTCCCGCTGATCGACCGCACCTTTGCCAAGTTTGGCGTGCAGATCGAGCACAAGGACGGCTGGTCACGCGCCATCCGCAAGGGCCCGCTCAAGGTCGAGACGCCGTTTACCCGCAATGTGCTGACCAAGGTCGAGGCGGCGCCCTGGCCTTACTTCCCGGTGGATCTGCTGCCGATCTTCATCGCGTTGGGTGTGCGCGCCGAGGGCAATGCGATGTTCTGGAACAAGGTCTATGACGGCGCGCTGGGCTGGACGGGCGAGCTGTCCAAGTTTGGCGCCCATGTGTTCTCGTCCGATCCGCACCGCATCGTCACCCTCGGCGGCAACCCGCTGAGCCCTGCGGTGGTGGAGAGCCCCTACATCATCCGCGTGGCGATTGCCTTGTTCATGGTGGCCGCCAGCATCGAAGGCCGCTCCGAGATCCGCAATGCCGCGCCCATCAAGCGCGCCCACCCCCGCTTTGTGGAGAACCTGCAGAGCCTGGGCGCCAAGGTGGAGTGGGCGGGCGAGAACTAAGCCTTCTGCTGCGCATTAAAAAAGAGCGCTTGCCGTCTATGCGGCAAGCGCTTTTTGCTTGGCTGGGGGCTGCTGCAATCAGGCGACGGCCTGGCCCTCAGGTTTGGGCGCTGCTGCCTGCGGCGGTGCAGAGGGCTTGGCCGTCAGCGCGCTGCCCATTGCTGCCACCATGATCAGGCCGATGGCCGCCCACTGGGTGGCGGTCAGCAGCTCGCCCAGCACCAGCATGCCGGCAATCGCTGCAATGGCCGGCTCGGTGGCGAGCATCGTGGAGAAAGCGCCCGAGCTGAGGCGTTTGAGCGCGAACATTTCCAAGGTGTAGGGGATGGCGCTGGAGACAGCGGCCACCGCCAGCCCATAGAGCAGGATGGAGGGCTGCAGCAGCTTGGCGCCCGCCTCGGCAATGCCAAAGGGCACCACCACGATGGCGGCGGTCAGCAGCGCCAGCGACACCACCATGCCGCCATGCATATGGCCAGCACGTTTGCCCAGCACGATGTAGCCGGCCCAGCAGGCGGAGGCCATGACCGCATAGCACAGGCCCACCGGGTCGAGCGCGGCGGTCTGCACGCCAAACATCGGCAACACCAGCAGCAAAAACAAGCCCAGCGCCGCCAGCCCCAGCCAGACCAGGTCCAGCACGCGGCGCGAGGTCCAGACCGCCACCGACAACGGGCCGACAAACTCGATGGCCACCGTCACGCCAAAAGGCAGGCGCTTGATGGCCATGTAGAACAGCAGGTTCATGAGCCCCAGCACCACGCCAAAGATGGCAATCTGCCCCAGGTTGGCCTTGGTGGGCCCAAAGCGCCAGGGGCGCCAGATGAGCAGCAGCAGCAGCGCGGAAAAGCCCACGCGCAAGGCGGTAGTGCCCTGGGCGCCGACGACCGGGAACAGGTGTTTGGCAAAGCTGGTGCCCAGGCACAGCGCACTGACCGAGCCCAATACCGCCAACGAGGGCAGCAGGCGCTGCCAGAGAGAATCTTGCATGGCCGAGATAATATTGCAGCTGAGCGAAGTAAATTGCTCGAAAATTCGGTGCCAAATGCAAGTTTCGCTCTTGCTGTGCGCTTCTCCTCCAGGCCTTTGCGATGAACACTGAACTCGATGCTTTCGACCTGGCTATCTTGGGCATCCTGCAGCGCGACAACCTGCGGCCCCAGCGTGAGGTGGCCGAGCTGGTGAACCTGTCGCCGGCGGCTGTGCAGCGCCGCATTCGTCGCCTGCAAGACAGCGGGGTCATCGCCACCAACACGGCGCAGCTCAGTCCGGAGGCCGTGGGCCGGCCGCTGACCATCTTTATCGAGGTGCAGCTGGTCAATGAGCTCGATGCGTTGACCCAGGGCTTTCGCGCCCGCGTGGCGGCCGAGCCTGCTGTGCAGCAGTGCTACATGGTCACCGGCCAGACCGATTACCTGTTGGTGGTGACGGCCCGCGACATGCAGGAGTACCAGGCCATCACCCAGCGGCTGTTCGGTGGCGACCAGAATATCCAGCGCTTCAACACCTCGATTGCGCTGGCCACCCTCAAATGCAGCCTGCATTTGCCGCTGCCTGCGCGCTGAATCGGCTGGTCTGGGCGAGCAGGGTGGGGCGCAGCGACGCGAAGAGGGTCCTTAATGCGCCACCGCCTGCACCGGCAGGAACTGCAGCAGGCTGCCGCCGGCCAGCCCCTGCACATAGCCAATCACCGCGCGCCGGTATTTCTCGGAGACGACATCGGCCATCAGGTCATTGCGGGCAATCATCTTGCCAAATTCGCGCTCGAAGCTCAGGTTGCGTTCGTTGGCATTGAGCTCGTTGCTCAGCAGCATCGCCTGGCCATTGCCCAGCCTGCGGTGGGTGAGCATCCAGTTGGCAATCTCCAGATTGCGTGAGGCGTTGTACACCGCCTGGGCATCGAGCCCATGGATCAGATAAAAGGTGGTGCGGCCCCCGTAGGCGGTGATCAGCATGTCGGCCGTGGCCCAGGTGAAGGCGGCGACCCGGTCGCCCGCGAATTCGGGTGCCAGCGCCATGCTCATGCCGGCAATGTCGCGTTGATCCAACAAATCCGGCCAGGGTTGCTGGTTTTCTATCGCTTCGCGCACGGCCTTCATCGCTGCTTCCCGGTTGTCGAAACCGCCCTTGCGCCACTCCTGAGGATTGCGGCGGTAGAGCTTGTCCATCAGCACATACAGGCTTTGCAGGTTGGCGCGCATGCTCAAGGTAGCCATGCGGTTCACATCGGACTGGCCCCATTCCTGGGCCTGCATGTCGCGTTCGGGGACTTTGCCACGGGTGGCGGGGGTGCTGGTGCAGCCCCCTTGCAGCAATAGCGCAGCCAGGCAGGCGGACATTCCAACAGATCGGGCGTAGCGATAGGGCATATCTAATCGTCAAGGTCTGCTATCGTTTTGATTATGGCAAGCGCGGTGGCGGCTGGATTGCGGGAAGACCAGCAGATTGCATCAGAATGTGGGAAAATGACAGTCGTTTTAGATTTCATCCACTGGTAAGAGCGAGAAAGGCAACATCGGTTATGACACCGCGAACTACAACCACTTGGGGTTTGACTGGCCAATAAGGCCGGTGGTTCGCGCCTGTACGACGATTTCGTCTCCTCACACCAAAGCGCGGACAAGCTCCGCGCTTTTTGCTTTTCTGGGCGGCGCGGCTCTGTACAGCACGATTATTTAGGATTTCTCATGGTTCAAATTACGCTTCCCGATGGCTCCAAGCGCGACTATCCGGGCCCCGTGTCGGTGGCCGATGTCGCTGCATCGATTGGCGCCGGCCTGGCCAAGGCTGCGCTGGCTGGCAAGGTGGGTCTGGGCGACAACGCCAAGGTGGTGGACACCAGCTTTGTCATCGACCGCGACATGCCGCTGTCCATCGTGACGGCCAAGGACGCTGACGGCCTGGAAGTGATCCGCCACTCCACCGCCCACTTGCTGGCCTACGCCGTCAAGGAGCTGTTCCCGGAAGCCCAGGTCACCATCGGCCCGGTGATCGACAATGGCTTCTACTACGACTTCGCCTATAAGCGCCCCTTCACGCCCGAAGACCTGGTGGCGATCGAAAAGCGCATGGCCGAACTGGCCAGCAAGGACGAGCCCGTGGTGCGCCGCGTGCTGCCGCGCGACGAAGCCGTGGCCTACTTCAAGGGCCTGGGTGAGAACTACAAGGCCGAGATCATCGCCTCCATCCCCAGCAATGAAGATGTGAGCCTGTACCGCGAAGGCGCGTTTGAAGACCTGTGCCGTGGCCCCCACGTGCCCAGCACCGGCAAGCTCAAGCACTTCAAGCTGATGAAGGTGGCAGGCGCCTACTGGCGTGGTGACCACAACAACGAGATGCTGCAACGCATCTACGGCACGGCCTGGGCCAGCAAGGACGATCTGCAGCAGTACCTGACGATGCTGGAAGAGGCCGAAAAGCGCGACCACCGCAAGCTGGGCCGCGAGCTCGACCTGTTCCACATCGACGAGCATTCGCCCGGCACCGTGTTCTGGCACCCCAAGGGCTGGTCGATCTGGCAAGAGGTCGAGCAGTACATGCGCAAGGTGTACCGCGACAACGGCTACCAGGAGGTGAAGGGTCCGCAGATTCTGGACAAGACCTTGTGGGAGAAGACCGGCCACTGGGACAAGTACCGCGAGAACATGTTCACGACCGAGTCGGAAAAGCGCGAATACGCGCTCAAGCCGATGAACTGCCCCGGCCACATCCTCATCTACAAGCAAGGCATCAAGAGCTACCGCGATCTGCCGCTGCGCTTTGGTGAGTTTGGCGCCTGCCACCGCAACGAGCCCACCGGCTCGCTGCACGGCATCATGCGCGTGCGTGCCTTTACGCAGGATGACGGCCACATCTTCTGCCTGCCCGAGCAGATCCAGGCCGAGGTGACCGCGTTCACGGCGCTGCTGCAAAAGGTCTATGCAGACTTTGGCTTCACCAACATCCTCTACCGCCTGTCGACGCGCCCTGAAAAGCGCATCGGCACCGACGAGAGCTGGGATGCGGCCGAAGCGGCACTGGCCGAAGGCCTGCGTGCCTCGGGTTGCGAGTTCGAATACCTGCCGGGCGAGGGCGCGTTCTACGGCCCCAAGATCGAGTACACCTTGAAGGACGCACTGGGCCGTGAATGGCAGTGCGGCACCATCCAGGTCGACCCGAACCTGCCCGAGCGTCTCGATGCCGAGTTCGTCGGCGAAGACGGCGAGCGCCACCGCCCCATCATGCTGCACCGTGCGATCGTGGGCTCGCTCGAGCGCTTCATCGGCATCCTGATCGAGCAGCACGCCGGCGCGCTGCCCGCCTGGCTGGCGCCCACGCAAGTGGCGGTGCTCAACATCACCGACGCACAAGGCGCCTACGTGCAGGAAGTGGCCGACAAACTGCGTAAGGCCTTGCCGTTCCAAGGGCTGCGTGTGGTTACCGATCTGCGCAATGAGAAGATTACGTATAAAATACGGGAGCATTCGTTGCAAAAGCTGCCCTATATTCTTGTCGCCGGCGACAAGGAAAAGGCAGCCGGAGCCGTAGCAGTGCGCGCCCGGGGCGGTAAAGACCTCGGTGTGATGTCCGTAGATGCATTCGTAGAACTGATTGCCCAGGACATCGCCGCTAAAGCGTAACAAGCCTACCCAGGCACTGAAAGGCTTTGGACAGCGTGGACTGCGTTAATAGCAGCTACGCTGTCGTAGCTTTTAAATTTTTAGGGTGAAAGCCATAGCTACTGAATTCCGTGATCGCCGCCACCGCGAAGAGCGCAAACACCGTCTGAACCGTGAGATTCAGGCACCTGAAGTGCGTCTGTCCGGTCCTGATAATGAACCCCTGGGCATCGTGCCGCTGATGGAAGCGCTGCGCATGGCCGGAGAGCTGGATGTTGATCTGGTCGAGATCGTCGCCACGGCCACGCCTCCAGTCTGCCGCCTGATGGACTACGGCAAGTTCAAGTATCTGGAGCAGAAGAAGGCGGCCGAGGCCAAGGCCAAGCAAACCGTCATCGAAATCAAGGAAATCAAGTTCCGTCCCGGTACTGATGATGGCGACTACAACGTCAAGATGCGCAATATCCGCCGCTTCCTGGCTGACGGCGACAAGGTCAAGGTGACCCTGCGCTTCCGTGGTCGTGAAATCACCCACCAGAACCTGGGCATGGACCTGCTCAACCGCATCCGCGACGAGCTGGCCGACCTGATCCAGGTCGAGCAGTTCCCCAAGCTGGAAGGCCGCCAGATGATCATGATGATCGCCCCGGCGCGCAAGAAGCCCGGTGGCGCTGCCGCTGGCAAGCCGGTGGAGGGAAATTCCTCCCCAGTAGCCACAGCTTAAAGAAGCGGTTAGAATACCGGATTACCGATAAGCGGCTTAGGCCGCTTTCGGTTTTTAGCAGAGCAGCGGCGGCGCCTGCCGGAGTCCGGGGTCTTGACTCTGGTGCCTCGGAGGGGTGCAGTCAACACTCTGCGCATTGATAGAGTAGATGTAATCTAGGTCTGTCACAGAAGTGGCTCGGGGCCAAAACAAGTTCCGTCATGGCGATGGAACGCCTCACGAGCACAAACATAAGGAGCATTCACATGCCCAAAATGAAGACCAAAAGCAGCGCGAAGAAGCGTTTTCGCGTTCGTCCAGGTGGCACCGTCAAGCGCGGTCAAGCCTTCAAGCGTCACATCTTGACCAAGAAGACCACCAAGAACAAGCGCCATCTGCGTGGTGCAACCGCTGTGCATGAGACCAACATGGGTCACATGGCACAAATGTTGCCCGGCATGGGCCTGTAATTCACTGACGAACTAGGAGAAAACACATGCCTCGCGTCAAACGTGGTGTAACGGCACGCGCCCGTCACAAAAAAGTTCTGGCCCTTGCTAAGGGTTTCCGCGGTCGCCGTGGTAACGTTTTCCGCGTTGCCAAGCAAGCGGTAATGAAGGCAGGCCAGTACGCCTACCGTGACCGTCGTACCAAGAAGCGCGTGTTCCGCCAACTGTGGATCGCCCGTATCAATGCCGCTTCCCGTGAACTGGGCCTGACCTACAGCCAGTTCGCCAACGGCCTGAAGAAGGCTGCCATTGAAATCGACCGCAAGATGCTGGCCGATATCGCCGTGCACGACAAGGCTGCTTTTGCAGCTATCGTCGACCAAGTCAAGGCCAAGCTGGCTGCCTAAGGTCACGATCGGTAGTTACTGTTGATTTGGTAGCTGCTGGTGCACACACAGCAAGGGCTAGGGCTTGAAAAGGCGCTAGCCCTTGTTTTTTTATCGCCAGGCTGCTTTTGGCGGCCCGGCACCAAAGTCGATAAGAGTCGATATGAACGAGTTGGATTCTCTGGTCGAAAGCGCGCAACAGTTGTTTGCGCAGGCCCATACCCCCGCTGATCTGGAAAACGCCAAGGCGCAGTTTCTGGGCAAGTCGGGCAAGATGACCGAACTCATGAAGGGCATGGCACAGCTTTCCGTCGAAGAGAAAAAATCGCGCGGCGCCGCCATCAATGTGGCCAAGCAGGCGATTGAGGCGGCCTTGACGGCGCGCCGCAAGGCGCTGGCCGATGCCGAGCTGCAAGCCCACCTCAAGGCCGAAGTGCTGGATGTAACCCTGCCCGGCCGCCGCCGTGGCAGCGGTGGTCTGCACCCGGTGTCCATCACGATGGAGCGCATCGAAGGCATCTTCGGCTCCATGGGCTTCGATGTGGCCGAAGGCCCCGAGATCGAATCCGACTGGTTCAACTTCACCGCGCTCAACACGCCGGAAGACCATCCCGCGCGCTCCATGCACGACACCTTCTATGTGGAAGGCGGCATGCAGCACGCGCCCAATCTGCTGCGCACGCACACCAGCCCGATGCAGGTGCGCCATGCCGTGCAGCACGTCAAGCGCTACCGCAACCTGATCGACGCGGGCCAGACCATGCCCGAGATCCGCGTGATCGCCCCGGGGCGTACCTACCGCGTGGATTCGGACGCCACCCACTCGCCGATGTTCCACCAGTGCGAAGGCCTGTGGATCGGCGAGAACGTGAGCTTCAAGGACCTCAAGGTCGTGTTCACCGACTTCTGCAAGACCTTCTTCGAGCAGGATGACCTGGTGCTGCGCTTCCGCCCCAGCTTCTTCCCGTTCACCGAGCCCTCGGCCGAGATCGACATCCAGTTCCAGAGCGGGCCGCTGGCCGGCCGCTGGCTGGAAGTCTCGGGCGCTGGCCAGGTGCACCCCAACGTGGTGCGCAACATGGGCCTGGACCCCGAGAAATACATTGGCTTTGCCTTTGGCATGGGCCCTGACCGCCTGACCATGCTGCGTTATGGCGTCAATGACCTGCGCCTGTTCTTTGACGGCGACATCCGTTTCCTGTCGCAGTTCCAGTCATGAAAACGGAGCGGGCGGTGCTGCAGATGGGCGATGCCATCCCCAGCGCCCGGGCAGCAGGTGCTGCCACCCGCTCCCCATTGAAACGCAAGAACGCCCTGCCTGCCGATGCCCGATATGGCACTGCAGGCCTGAACGCCAAAGAGTCCGACTATGCAATTTCCTGAATCCTGGTTGCGCCAATACTGCAACCCGTCGCTGACCACCCAAGAGCTGGCCGATACCTTGACCATGGCGGGTCTCGAGGTCGAAGAGCTCGACCCTGTCGCGCCTCCGTTCACCGGCATCGTTGTCGGTGAGATCAAAGAAGCCGTGCAGCACCCCGATGCCGACCGCCTGCGCGTCTGCCAGGTCGATGTGGGCGGCCCTGAGCTGCTGAACATCGTTTGCGGCGCGCCCAATGCGCGCGTCGGCATCCGCATCCCCTGCGCCACCGTGGGCGCCGAGCTGCCACCCGGCGCAGACGGCAAGCCTTTCAAGATCAAGATCGGCAAGCTGCGCGGCGTGCAAAGCTTTGGCATGCTGTGCTCGGCCAAGGAGCTGGGCATTGCCGATGACCACGGCGGTCTGCTGGAGCTGCCCGCCGATGCGCCGCTGGGCCAGAACGTGCGCGAGTACCTGAACCTCGACGACACCTTGTTCACCCTCAAGCTCACGCCCAACCTGGCGCATTGCCTGTCGGTCTACGGCGTGGCGCGCGAGCTGTCGGCACTGACCGGCACGCCCCTCAAGGCTCTGTCCTTCCCGGCCGCTGCGGTGGCTTCGCAAGACAAGCTGCCCGTCAAGATCGAGGCGACCGACCTGTGCGGCCGTTTCTCCGGCCGCATCGTGCGCAACGTCAACACCCAGGTCAAGACCCCGCAGTGGATGGTGGACCGCCTGGCCCGCTGCGGCCAGCGCGCTGTCAGCCCGCTGGTCGACATCTCCAACTACGTGATGTTCGAGCTGGGCCGTCCCAGCCACATCTTCGATCTGGACAAGATCAGCGGCGGCCTGAGCGTGCGCTGGGGCAAGCAGGGCGAGACGCTCAAGCTGCTCAACGGCAACACCATCACCATTGACGACTTCCTCAAGGTCGGCGTGATCGCGGACGCGCACGGCCTGGAGTCGCTGGCCGGCATCATGGGTGGCGACGCCACGGCCGTGTCCGATGACACCAGGAACATCTACATCGAAGCGGCCTTCTGGTTCCCCAAGGCGGTGGCCGGCCGCTCGCGCCACTTCAACTTCTCGACCGACGCGGGCCACCGCTTCGAGCGCGGTGTGGACCCCCAGTTCACCACCGAGCATATCGAGCGCATCACCCAGCTGGTGCTGGAGATCTGCGGCACGTCTGAGACGCAGGTGGCTGCCATGGACGACCAGCAGCCCAACATGCCTGCGCCCAAGACGGTGCAGCTGCGTGTGGCACGTGCGGCCAAGGTCATCGGCATGCCGGTGACCCAGCAGCAATGCCTGGATGCGCTGAACGGCCTGGGCCTGCCTGCCACCGTGGTGCAAGAAGGCGTGATCAGCGTGACCGCGCCCACCTTCCGTTTCGACATCAACCTGGAAGAAGACCTGGTTGAAGAAATCGCACGGATGATTGGCTACGAGAACCTGCCCACCAGCAAGCCGCTGGCGCCGATCTCGCCCAAGCTGCGTGCCGAGAATTCCCGCAGCCCTTACGCCGTGCGCCATGTGCTGGCCGGCCTGGGCTACCAGGAGACCATCAACTTCAGCTTTGTCGAAGAAAAGTGGGAGCAAGAGCTGGCCGGCAACCAAGATGCCATCAAGCTGCTCAACCCCATCGCCAGCCACCTGAGCGTGATGCGCTCGTCTTTGCTGGGCTCGCTGCTGCAGGTGCTCAAGTTCAATGTGGACCGCAAGGCACAGCGCGTGCGCGTGTTCGAGCTGGGCCGCGTGTTCTTCAAGGACGACTCGGTCGCCGAGTCTGACACCACCGTCAAGGGCTTCCACCAGCCCATGCGCGTGGCCGGCCTGGCCTACGGCGCAGCCGACCAGCTGCAATGGGGCCGCGACGAGACCAAGGTCGATTTCTACGACGTCAAGGGCGATGTCGAGGCACTGCTCGCGCCGCTCAAGCCGGTGTTTGAAGCGGCCGAGCACCCCGCGCTGCACCCCGGCCGTTGCGCCCGCGTGCTGCTGGATGGCAAGGCCATCGGCTTTGTCGGCGAGCTGCACCCCCAGTGGCGCCAGCAATGGGATCTGGCCCAGGCGCCGGTGATGTTCGAGCTGGCCCTCGATGCCGTGCTGGCACGCCAGGTGCCGGTGTTCGCACCGGTGGCCAAGCACCAGGTGGTCGAGCGCGACATCGCCGTCGTCGTCAAGGAAGCCGTTACCCACGCCCAGATCATGCAGGCCATCACGGCTGCCAGCGCAGGTGCTATCCTGCGCAGTGCCGTGCTGTTCGACGTGTTCCGGCCCAAGAAGCTCAAGGCCGGTGAAGAGGCCGCCGCCGGCAGCCTGGCCCAGGACGAGAAGAGCCTGGCCGTGCGTCTGAGCCTGGGCCACGACGAGCGCGCGCTGGAAGACACCGAGATCGAAGCGGCCGTGCAGGCCGTGGTGGAACAACTCACACAAAGCCTGGGTGCGCGTCTGCGCTGATCCCACACGCGAGGATTGCTATATGGAATTCACCGTTGAGAGCCTGGAACAACCTGCGCTGACCAAGGCGCAGCTGGCCGACATGCTGTTTGACAACATCGGCCTGAACAAGCGCGAAGCCAAGGACATGGTCGATGCCTTTTTCGACCTGATCTCGGAGAGCTTGATCAAGGGCGAAGATGTGAAGCTGTCGAGCTTTGGCAACTTCCAGGTGCGCATGAAGAAGGCCCGCCCCGGCCGCAATCCGCGCACCGGAGAAGAGGTGCCGATCGAGGCGCGCCGCGTGGTGACCTTCCATGCCAGCGGCAAGCTCAAGGATTCGGTGCAGGCTCCGGCCGACATGGGATGACGCAGGCCCTGTGAGCATGGGGCGCCAGCGCACCAGCACTGACGGTCCCGCCATTGCCCGCTTTCGCCTATATGCAACACGGCCGCTTTCGCGGCTGTTTACAATTTGTCCATGGAAAAACAGCTGCCCCCCATCCCTGCCAAGCGCTACTTCACCATCGGTGAGGTATCGGTGCTATGCGACGTCAAGCCGCATGTGCTGCGCTACTGGGAGCAGGAGTTCACGCAGCTGCGCCCGGTCAAGCGCCGGGGCAACCGCCGCTACTACCAGCACCATGAGGTGCTGATGATCCGCCGCATCCGTGAGCTGCTCTATGAGCGCGGCTTCACGATCAGCGGCGCGCGCAACCAGCTCCAGTCGCTGCCGCGCGGCCAGGCCATGCTCGATGCGCTGGAAGACGACAGCATGTTCGCGCTGCAGGAAGAGGGCGCCGATGCGCTGGCTGCCGGCATGCCCGAAAGCGCTGAACCGCTGAGCTGGCAGCAGGCCGCGGTCGAGTTGCAAGAAATTCGTCGCATTCTTTCCGGAGACCCGGAAAACTAGGTATATAATTCAAGTCTTCGGAATGTAGCGCAGCCTGGTAGCGCACTTGCATGGGGTGCAAGGGGTCGCGAGTTCGAATCCCGCCATTCCGACCAAAAAGACAAGGACTTAGCTCGAGAGAGCTAAGTCCTTTTTCTTTTATTGCGCGCATGTGTTCAAGGGCCTTAACAATGCTCAATGCCGTTTCTCTCTCTGCACGCGCCAGCGCGCACGTCGCCGCTTCACGGGCCGACTGCCTCGCAACATCAGCTTGTCTTCTCCTCTGACCGATTCTGCAGGGCTACAGGCGCCCCATTGGAGTGTGATGAAGTGTGTTCGTTAATTGGATGTAACACCTTCTCTAACGATAGTCGCAGGTATAGCACTTGATATATCGGTCGCGCCCTTCCCGGGCTCAGTGCTAAGGCCGGCCGGTACTCTCTTTTCCCTGCGCATAGCATCTTAGACTTCAAAATGACTTCTTGAAGACTTAATCTCGAATTCGCGCTGTCTATCCATTAACACATCGACCTATTTAATTTGGTATATGTCTGTATTAAGCACATACAGTTAATTGCACGATAGTTTTTCTAAACCAATCATGGTAGTCTTGGTGACGATTCCTTCATGAAAGCTTGGTTTGATATGAGATTTAATTCAATAAAAATATATCTTTATTTGTTGATGTTCATTTCATTCTCTGCCTCGGCATGCAGTCTTGCAGGACTGCAATATGACGTGAAATACGGTGACGACAGCACTTCAATGAGTGCGACGGAAGCGCGCAAACTGGCAGAGTGGTTTATAGATTTGCGGGATGGTATTGGTATCAGTTACGCCTATGCGTTCACTAGTTCAATAGCTGGTGATAGCCGAACCCATGCAATCTCGTTAGCTCGTCGTGAAAGCATACAACGATTGCTAGAGGCCCTGAATAAAAACGGCTCGGAAATAAAATACGGTGATTCAGAATTAAAAAATACTCCAAAAGTTATGTGGCCTTATTGGCTGAGTGTCGTTAATGTAGGAATTCAGCCTCTATGTGCGGAGACTAACTCATGTTGTGGTGGGAGATACCGATGATGCTATCAGCTATTTTATGTATAAATGATTTAGAGGTGAGAATTTAAAAATTTTTAATCCATTAATTAATTAAGCGTTGCAAATTCTTTTCACGACTCTATGATTTTTAATGCTTGCAAATGGAGAAGGTATGCCAATATTCAAAGTCCCTGGACCTTTGGGTGTAAATGTTCCAGGACCCAATGGGTTTGGAAGAGATCCATTCTATGCCAATGGTATACACCAAGCACCTAGTTGTGGATCTAATGGCGGCTGCGATCCCTATCAGTCTCACATGGCGCACAAGCAGTCTCCTTTAGATGCTCCTGAATGGGATGGGGTCGTTAATATTTGCTATGACGTAAAGGGGCGGCAGTTTGGTGAGTTGATGATGAGTTTGCGTGACTCTGCGATAGGCTATGCGCAAGACAGGCATGCTGAGCTATCGCGTTGGGATGAAACTAGCAAAGAAAGAACCAAAAAATGGTTCAATAGTGCAGATGGAGATATCCGCAACTACTTGCTTGCAATATTGGATTCAGTCATAAGGGTTCTGAGATCCCTCACTCCTGAAAATTTTGAGTACAACACACAAGAGAATAGCGTGCGATCAGGTTGTTTGCCCGGGCAAGGTATGGTATTGACGGGAGTGCTTGCTGCAGTTTGCCCGACGGATATTTTGGCTCATCGTATTGCTATAAATATGGGATTTTTTGAATTGCCGAAAATGGGTTATTCATACGGTGGCTCAGAGTTTGGGCAGAAAGACTCGCAGTTGTTGACACTTATTCATGAGGTAACACATTTCTATGATGTTGCAGGCTCTATCGATAGTTTTAATGGTGTGTTCAATGCAGCTAAAAATTTCAGTAATGCTAAAGCGAAAATGAATGCGGATAGCTTGGCTGCGTATATATTGGGTATTGACTAATTTTTTTAAATATTGGATTTTAAAATGAATGCTATCAGATGTATTTTCATTGCTTTATCTTTCATTGTAAACTCTCCTGCCGTTGCGTGTAAGCTAGGTGGTCTGCAGCAGTTCATTGAGTTCGAGGAGGGAAGTACTACCATTGGCACGTCCACAGCGCGTAATGTAGTGCTATGGTTTATTGATTTGAGAGATTTTTATGGAATTAGCTCAGTTTTGGTTTTCGCAAATTACAGTGTAAATGATAAAAATACTGAAAATGTTTCTGCCAAACGTTTGAGTAATATTTCTAAATTACTCACTCCATTGGTTCCAGAGGGGGTTAAAGTTGAATACATAAATTGGCCTAAAAAACCAAACTCAAAAGCAGCTGAAAAATATTACTTCAATACACTAGGGATTAGCATTCAGCCCAAATGCATCGAAACCCAGTCGTGCTGTGGTGGCAATATGCGGTGATAGCTGGCTTGGTAATATGCATTTCTATCTTCGAGGGTGAGAGAATTCGGTTTTTTGAGAATATTCCTCACCCGAGCTGCTCTTGAGGCTTGGTCCAGCAACTCCCTATCTTCGAGGAATCAAGAAAGGCCAGTGCCATCTCAGAATTCCGCCAGTCGGGCGCGAGCTCTGCACTGAGCGACGACAATAGAAGGCGCTGCTGTCGGCTCCCTTCTGTTTGCTTCGTCTACCGTGCCCTCCACCCCCCTCCAAGGTTTCATCCTGACCCGCCATTGGCGGGACACGGCTGCGGGCACCGAGATTGAGTACTGGCTGGCGACCGATGGCGGTCCGCTGAAAGTGCTGCTGACCCGGCAGGCCTCGGTGGCGTTTGTCGAGGCGCGGCACCGGGTGGTGGTGCAGACGCAGTTGCTGGCGATGCCCGATACGGATCTGCGTGAGCTGGCCCTCAGGAGTTTTCAGCAGGAGCCGGTGCTGGGCGTCTATGCCAAGCACTACCGGCAGTTGGGCAAGCTCGCGCGTGGCTTAAAGCAGATAGGGGTATCGCTGCTGGAGGCCGATGTGCGCCCCCACGAGCGCTATTTGATGGAGCGCTTTATCACCGCTGGCGTGCAGGTCGAAGGCGGGCTGTTGCAGGGCAGCACGGTGGTGGACTGCAAGCTGCTGCCCGCAGCGGCGTACCGGCCGGCGCTCAAGCTGGTGTCGCTCGATATTGAAACCAGCCAGCACCAGGATCTGTATTCGATTGCGCTCGATGGCGCAGGCCAGCGGGTGGTGTTCATGCTCGGCGATGCGCCGGCGCCCGGTGGGCAGGCTGGCCCCCTCGAACCCGCCCGCGATTTCAGGCTGGTGTATTGCGCCAGCCGCAAGGCGATGATCGAGCAGCTCAACGACTGGTTTGCGCGCCATGACCCGGATGTCATCGTCGGCTGGAATGTGGTCCAGTTCGACCTGCGGGTGCTGCAAAAGACCGCAGACGACTGCGCCACCCCGCTGCTGCTGGGGCGCGAGGGCCGGCCCATTGCCTGGCGGGCGCATCCGGGCAAGCAAGATTATTGGTTTGCGCCGATGCCCGGCCGCGCGGTCATCGATGGCATCGAGGCCTTGCGGGCGGCGGTGTGGAGCTTTCCGTCATTCAGCCTGGAGAACGTGGCTCAGGCCTTGCTGGGCGAGGGCAAGGACATTGGCGACGAGTACGACAAGATGGCCGAGATCGAGCGCCGCTACCAAAAGGACAAGCCTGCGCTGGCGGTCTACAACATCCGCGATTGCGAGCTGGTGCTGCGCATTTTTGACAAGGCCCAACTGCTGCAGTTTGCGATGGAGCGGGCGCATGCGACCGGCCTGCAGCTGGACCAGTTTGGCGGCTCGATAGCGGCGTTCAGCCACCACTACCTGCCGCGCATGCACCGCCAAGGTTATGTGGCGCCCAATGTGGGCGATGTGCGCGGCAAGTCCTCGCCGGGCGGCTATGTGCTGGATTCGCGGCCGGGCTTTTATGACTCGGTGGTGGTGCTCGATTACAAAAGTCTCTACCCCTCGATCATCCGTACCTACCTGGTTGACCCGGTGGGCCTGGCCGAAGGCCTGCATGCCAGCGATACCGCGTCACTGATCCACGGGCCGATGGACACGCGCTTCTCGCGCGACAAGCACTGCCTGCCCGAGATCGTCACCACGCTCTGGCGCGCACGCGATGAGGCCAAGCGCAGCAGAAACGAGCCGCTGTCGCAGGCGCTCAAGCTGGTGATGAACTCCTTTGCCGGGGTGCTGGGTGCGACCGAATGCCGCTTCTTCAACCCGGCGCTGATCTCGTCGATCACCTTGCGCGGCCATGAGATGGTCAAGCGCACCAAGGCGCTGGTGCAGCAGCGCGGCTACGAGGTCATCTACGGCGATACGGATTCGATCTTCATCTGGCTGGGGCGCGCCCACAGCAACCAGGAGGCCCATGCGGTCGCCACATCGCTGGTCAGCGATATCAATGCCTGGTGGACGCAAGGCCTGCGCCAGGAACAGAACCTGGAGAGCTTTCTTGAGATCGAGTTCGACACGCACTACAAGAAGTTCTTCATGCCCACCATCCGGGGCTCGGACGTGGGCAGCAAAAAGCGCTATGCAGGCCTGAGTGTGGATGCCGATGGCAAGGAGGCCATGGTCTACCGGGGCCTGGAGATGGCGCGCAGCGACTGGACGCCGTTGGCGCGCCAGTTCCAGGAAGGGCTGCTCTCGCGCGTCTTCCAGGGGCTGCCCTACCGCGACTTTGTCATCGGCTATGCACAGGCCACCTTGGCGGGCCAGAAGGATGATTTGCTCGTCTACCGCAAGCGCCTGCGCCACCGGCTCGATGCCTATGTGGCCAACCTGCCGCCGCAGGTGCGTGCCGCCCGCATGGCCGATGACTACAACCGGCGCCTGGGCCGCCCGCTGCAATACCAAAGCGGTGGCTGGATCCGCTATGTGATGGGCAAAAGCGGGCCCGAGCCGTTGGAGGTGCGCCAGTCGCCGATCGACTACGAGCACTACCTGAGCAAGCAGCTGCAGCCGATTGCCGATTCGATCCTGCAGCCATTGGGGGAGGACTTCAGCAGTCTGACCTCGATGCAGCAGGAGCTGTTCTAGCGGCCTGCTGCAGGGGTCTGCTGCAGCGGAGGTGGGGCAGGCGAGGGCAGTGCAGCGCGGGCCAGCGCTGCGCCCGCGCTGCGCCTGCGCCGCGCTTAAGCGGCGCCGCCCTTGCCGCCCGCCTGGGCCTGGAACTGCGCATACAGTTCATCCACCATCTTGCGCAACGCGCGGCCGATGGCGGCGTATTCATACTCGTTCAGGTTGGCAAGCGATGCCCGGCCCGATGGCCTGTCGGAGCCAAAACCCCGGCCTGGCAGCAGCACGATACCGGTTTCATCGGCAATGCGGAACAGCATGTCGCCGGTCGAGGACTGCTGCACTGCCCAGTCCGAAAACGCTTGGCCATAAAGCCTGCAGGTCACGCTCTGCAGGTCGATCAAAGTGTAGTAGTTGACGGAGTTGGGGTTGTGCAGCGGCGGCATGCCCAGCTCGCGGTACAGGGTGGCCTCGCGGCGGCGGATCAGCTGTTTGAGCGCCTGCTTGTAGGCGTCGGCTTCATCGATCAGCGCAAACAGCGAGAACAGCACCATCTGCACCTGTTGCGGGGTCGACAGGCCGGCCGTATGGTTCAGCGCCACCACGCGGCTGTCGGCCACCAGGCGGTCGATGAATTTGAGCGATCGCACATCGGGCAGCAGAGAGCGGTAGCGGTGGTCCAGCTCGAGCTTGGCGCTCTCGGGCAACTGGGCCAGCGCCTTGTCGAAGACGTTCTCCTTGTGCGCGGCAATCACGCCCAGGCGCCAGCCCGTGGCACCAAAGTACTTGGAGAAGGAGTAAACCAGCAAGGTGTTGTGCGGGCAGACCGAGAACAGCGATTGGAAGTCATCGGCAAAGGTGCCGTAGACATCGTCGGTCAGCACCATCAGATCGGGCCGGTGGTCGGCAATGATGGTCTTGATGCGCTCCAGGCTGCGCTGGTCCATCTTGACCGACGGCGGGTTGCTCGGGTTGACGCAGAAGAAGATCTTGACGGCCGGGTCGCGCAGCTTGTCCAGCTCCGCATCGGAGTACTGCCAGCCATTGTCCGGATCGGCATGGATGGGTACCTCCTCCAGCGCGTACTGGGCCAGCTCCGGGATCTCGATATACGGTGTGAACACCGGCATGCCGATGGCGACCTTGTCGCCGGCCTTGAGCAGGCCGCTGATGCGCAGGCTCTCGAAGATATAGGCCATCGCGGCGGTGCCACCCTCGACCGCAAACAAATCGACCGACTCCACCGGCACCGCGCCGCCGGCCATCTCGCGCACGATGTACTGGCGCACGATCTTCTCACTCACGGTCAGCATGCGTGGCGGCACCGGGTAGTTGCATCCCAGGATGCCGTCCACCATCTCATGCAGAAAGGCGGCCGGGTCTAGGCCCAGCTGGTCCCGCACATAGCTGAGCGACTTGGCCAGAAAGCGCACACCTTCCTGGTCGCGGTGTTCGGCGGTGTAGCGCTCGAAGCGGTTTTCGATGCCTTCGATATTGGCCAGGCCGCCGATGCCGGCCGTCATGTACGAATACGACAGCTCGGACTCAGCCGCTGCAAACAGCCCCAGGCGGAAGAAGGCGCGCCGGGGCGTTGTCGCCAGAAAGTTCGGGTTGCCACGCCCGGCGTTGAGCATCAGCCGGTTGGCCTTTCCCGATGCCACCTTGATCAATTCATCCTTGAGCTCGAACGGGCTCAAATGGGCCAGACGCTGGTAGTCCTGAGACATGGTGCAACTCCTTGCAGTCGTTGAAAAACGGGATAAACGGGAAACGGGGAGGCGGCACGGTGCCGCCGGTGTGTCAATGGATCCGTGAGAGGGCGCAGCGCCGCTCAGGCAAAAGCGATCACCAGCGGACCCAGCAGTGTCAGAAACACGTTGGCCAGCGCATAGGTGATAGCAAACGGCACCGTGGGGATGGCGTTGCCCGCCTTGTCCAGCACCTCGCCAAAGGCGGGGTTGGCACTGCGTGCGCCCGACAGGGCCCCTGCAAAGATGGCGACGTTCTCATAGCGCAGCACATACTTGCCAAACAGCATCGCAATCAGCAGCGGCACGATGGTCACCACCATGCCCATCAGGAACAGGCTCAGGCCTTGCTCCATCACGGTGCTTACCGCCTGCTGGCCCGATTGCAGGCCCACCATGGCCACAAAGCCGGCCAGGCCCAGATCACGCAGCAGGGTAGAGGCCGCAGTCGGCATATTGCCCAAGGTGTGCTTGCGGCTGCGCCACCAGCCAAACAGCAGCCCCGCGAGCAGGGCGCCACCGCCGCTGCCCAGGGTGATCGGGATCGAGCCGATGCGCAGCACCAGCAGACCGATCAGCAGCCCCACGGTGATGCCCAGACCGTGGAAGACAAAGTCCGTCTTGTCGCTGGGGATGAGGATGGGCCCCACCGACTGCGCGGCATTCTGCACATCCTGCGGCGTGCCAAACAAGGTCACCACATCGCCGGGCACGATCAAGGTGGTAGGGGTGATCGGCAACGGCGAGCCCGAGCGGGTCAGCGCCACCGCATAGACGCCGTGCTTGAACTCGGGCGTCAGGCTGTCGAGGATGTCCTTGACGCTGCGGTTGAGGTACTGGCTGTTGGTGATGGACACATCGCGGCGCACCATCACCACGTCCATGTCTTCGGCGCTTTGCAGCTCATCGCCGATGTTGGCACCCAGCGCCACCACCGCTGCGCGCCGGCCCACCAGCAGCACTATGTCGCCCGCTTCCAGCACCAGCTGGGGGTCCACCCCCACCAAGGCATTCTTGCGGCGGATACGCTCGATGGTGACCGAGCCTTGCGGCGCGCTGGCTTCCAGCTCGGCCACGGTGCGGCCCGATTGCCGGACCTTGAAGATGCGGCCCACCAGATCGGGCGCCGCAGGCGATTCACCTGCGCCATAGACGTGCACGCCCTTGAGCATTTCCTGCTCGGCCTGGATGGCATCGTCATGGATCTTGCGGCCGGTCAGACACTGCAGCACATTCACGCACAGCAAGATGGCGCCGAACGAGCCAAAGATATAGGTCACCGCATAGCCGATGGCCACATTGGCCTGCATGCGCTGCACCTCATCGGCCGCCAGGCCCAGCTTCTCGATGGCCGAGCCCGCCGTGCCGATGATGGCCGACTGCGTCATCCCGCCAGCGGCCAGCCCTGCGGCCAGGCCCTTGTCCAGGTGGAAGACCCGCGCCAGCACCACGACGGTGACCAGGCCTGAGATGGCGACCACCGCCGCCATCAGGATCTCCTTGATCGACTGCCGCCCCAGAGATCGGAAGAACTGGGGCCCGCTCTCGAAACCCACCGCATAGATGAACAGCGCAAACAGCACCGCCTTGATGCCCGAATCGATCTGGACCCCCACCTGGCTGATCAGCACCGCTGCCAACAGCGATCCTGCCACCCCCCCCAGCTGGAACGAACCGAACCGCAGCTTGCCGATGCCGTAGCCTAGTGCGAGCGCTGCAAACAGCGCAATCTCCGGCGCCTGGTGCAAGATACCTCTGAGCCAATCCATACGAGCCTTTCAGGTCAAAAGAAGGCTGCCCTACCGCCCCGAAGCCATCAAAGCGGTGTACAGCGTGTTAAGAATTGTTTGCATTGGGCGCCGACCACATTAACTGAGACGGAAAAAATCTGCATGTAGGACAGCACAGGCGAAATCTTTCAGCGGCCCGTTGTTGATGCAGATCAAATAGCGCCTTGCCATGGCCCAGACGCCAGGTCCGGTGCAGCGCCGGCCTGCCATGCGCGAAGACGGAGGCTGGGACACGCAGTAAGCAGACACCTCGGTAGGCAACGCATGCCGGTACTGGCCCGGCTTACCGGGGGGCGAGGAAATAGTGCGGTGCCGATGCATTCTTGCCACATCAATGGCGATGGTTATGCGCCGTTTGGATTGGCTTTAATGGCTTTTGGATAAATCGCCGGCGAGGAGAGCGCCATCGAAGGCCGCGCGGCGCGGTGCGCCCCAGGCCGCGCTTTGGCCCCCGGTCTCCCCGCACACCGGCTGCATCATGGCGCCAGCAGTTCCCGCTGTACAGCCCGGCGGGCATTGGCTTGGACGGGCGGCAACTGCGCCCTGTGCTGCGCCCGCTGTACCCGTTAAGCGGGCAAAGGCCTGCGCGGCCACGGCCGCGCAGGGATGCAGCGATCAGGCAGTGGCTGCCTGTTTGCCAGCGCCCCGGTAGCGCTCCAGCCAATGCGCGTAGGGGGCCGGCAGTACCCAGTCAGGCCGCGCTGCCTTGAGTTGCTGGGCCAGCGTGTAGGGGTAGTGCGGGTTGGCCAGCATCGAGCGGCCCATCATCACCAGCGACATCTGGCCGTCGGCCACGACGCGCTCGGCCAGCTCGGCGTCGTCAATGCCCCAGCTCGATGCGACGGGCAGGCCGGCTTCGCGGCTGACGCGGGCGGCAATCGGGGCCAGGAAGGCGGGCTCGCCCCACGGGATCTGCACGCCGGGGATGACAAAGTTCACGCTGACATTGAGCAGGTCCAGTCCGCCTTCGCGCATGCGGCGCACCAGCTCGATCGATTCAGCCAGGGTTTCTTCATCGCGGCCATCGTATTCAATGACGCCAAAGCGGGCGGTCAGCGGCAGGTTCTCGGGCCACACTTCGCGCACGGCGGCCAGCGTTTCCAGCGCAAAGCGGGCGCGGTTGTCAAAGCTGCCGCCATAGGCATCCTTGCGCTGGTTGGAATGGGCCGAGAAAAAGCTCTGGGCAAGGTAACCATGGGCAAAGTGCAGCTCCAGCCATTTGAAGCCGGCGGCCAGTGCGCGGCGGGCGGCGGCGACAAAGTCAGCCTTGACGCGCGCGATATCGGCCAGGGTCATCTCGCGCGGCACGCGGCCCAGATCACCACCAAAGGCGATGGCCGAGGGGGCAATGGTTGGCCAGGCGCGCGGGTCGCTCTCGGGGATATGGTCGTCGCCTTCCCAAGGGCTGTTGGCGCTGGCCTTGCGGCCGGCGTGGGCAATCTGGATGCCGGGCACAGCGCCTGCGGCCTCGATGCCGGCAGCGATGCGTGCCAGGCCGGGCACATGGGCGTCATCCCAAAGGCCCAGGCAGCCAGGGCTGATGCGGCCGTCGGCCGAGACGCCGGTGGCCTCGACAATCACCAGACCCGCGCCGCCCCGGGCGATCGACGGGTAGTGCACCTGGTGCCATTCGTTGGTGAATCCATCGGTGGCGCTGTACTGGCACATCGGAGGCACGGCAATGCGGTTGCGCAGGGTGACGTCTTTGAGGGTGAAGGGGGTAAACAGGGCAGACATGGATATGCTGGATATACAAAAGAAAAGAGGGAATGGGTCGGCCGTGCAGCCTGCCGCGCCGCAGACTGTTTGGCATCTACCAGGGCAGGCATTGGCTGTCCCGGGCAAGGCTCTGCGCAGGCCGTCCACCGCTCGCAATTGAGGCGCGCTGGCCATAAACCAAATGCTGGTTTTTTATGGCAGCCATCTGGCTGGCTGATATCAGCCCCTTCCTGCGCTACCTCTGTGACCCCTCGTTTGCGGGGCTACTGCATCGCCGGCATGGATGCAAACAGCAACTCACGCAGCCAGCGCTGTGCCGGGTCGTGGTGGCTGCGCTCATGCCAGACGGCCAACTGGCTGAACCCTGGCACCTCCACCGGCGGCTTGCAGACCGACAGCCCCTCCATGCCTGCCACCAGGCGGCTGGGCAGCACGGCCACCATATCGCTGGAGCGCAGGATGTCGGGCAACACCACAAAGCATTTGAGCGACAAGGTGACCTCGCGGCGCTGGCCCAGCTTCTCCAGCGCCTCATCCACCACGCCGTGGAAGCCGCCGCCCTCATACGACACCAGCGCATGGTCCAGCGCGCAGAACTGCTTGACGCTGAGCTTGCGGCCCGCAGCGGCGTGGCCCTCGCGCATCACGCAGACATAGTGCTCCTGGAACAGCTGGCGCGCATGCATGTCCTGCGGCGTGTTGTCGCCGGTCAAAAACGCCAGGTCGATATCACCGCGCTCCAGCTGGCCCTGCACCAGGCGCGGCTCCAGCGGGATCAGTGACACGCGGATGCTCGGCGCCTGGCGTTTCAAGGCCGCCAAAAACGGCACGGCAATGGCGCGCAGCGCATAGTCGGTCGCGGCAATGCGGAAGGTGAGCCGGGCGGTGCTGGGGTCAAACACCGGTGGCTGTAGCAGTGCATCGATCTCGCAGAGCATCTGCTTGATCGGCAAGGCCAGATCCAGCGCGCGCTGCGTGGGCACCATGCCGCGCTGGACGCGCGCAAACAAGGGGTCGGCAAAACTCTCGCGCAGCCGCTGCAGCATGCCGCTCATCGCCGGCTGGGTCAGCCCCAGCCTGCCAGCGGCGCGGGTCACGCTGCGCTCATCGAGCAGTGCGTCCAGCGCCTTGAGCAGGTTGAGGTCCATGTTCTTGATATCTCGCATGCTTATCGAAATCTTTGAATAGCCAAATTTGGCTGATATTGTCGCGACCCGGCCTTCCCTGCGTGGCATTGCGGGTTTGGGCCAAGACGGCGCTGAGGCCAGAGGGGTCGAATACCACTGGTTACAATGCGATTAATTCCTATTTGCATTGTCTCTGGGTATCTCTGCATGCCCCCAGCCCTATGTCCAGCGCCGAACCCCCTGTGCATTCAGAAGTTGCCACGCTCTATGCCGACCACCATGGCTGGCTGCAGGCCTGGTTGCGCCGCAAGCTGGGCGATGTGCACCAGGCGGCCGATCTGGCGCAGGACACCTTCATGCGCTTGCTCACGCGCGAGGAGCCGGTGCAGGCGCGCGAACCCCGGGCCTTGTTGACGACGGTGGCCCAGCGTGTGCTGGCCAACCACTACCGCCGCCAGCAGCTGGAGCGCGCCTATCTGGAGGCGCTGGCCCAGGTGCCGCAGGCCACGGCCATCTCGCCGGAAGAGCGGGCGTTGCTCTTGGAGGCGCTCGACGAGATCGACCGCATGCTCGATGGCCTGCCCCCCGCTGTGCGCCGCGCGTTCTTGATGGCCCAGCTCGATGGCATGAAGCAGGCCGAGATTGCGCAGGCGCTCGGCCTGTCGCTCACCACTGTCAAGCGCTACCTGCTGCAGGCGGGCATGCGCTGCTTTTTTGCGGTGGCGCCATGACGACCCCCGGTGCCTTGGCCGTACCGCCCGAGGTAGCGCGCAGCGCGGTGGAGTGGTGGCTGCAGCAGCAAGAGGGCGCGCTGACGGAAGGCCAGCACCAGGCCTGGCTGGCCTGGCGCGGTGCGGACCCCTTGCATGAAACGGCCTGGCAGCACCTGGCCCGGGTCAACGACAAACTCAGCGCGCTGGCGGCGCCCGGCAGCAGCGGCGCGGCCGAGGTGGCGCGGGCGGCGCTGGCGCCCCGGGGATCGGCGCGCCGCCGCCAGGTGGTGCAGACCTTGGCGCTGCTGGTGTTTGGTGCGGGCATCGTCTGGCAGGCCGAGCAGCAGCTGCCTTGGCGGCGCTGGAGCGCCGATGTGCGCACGGTCCGTGCCGAGCGCAAGCGCATGCGTCTGGAAGACGGCACCCAGCTGGTGCTGAACGGCGCAACGGCCTTGAACATCGACTACAGCGCAGGCCTGCGCCGCCTGCAGCTGGTGGAGGGCGAGGTGCTGATCACCACGGCAGCCGATCACCAACAGCCTGCGCGCGACTTTGTCGTGCAGACACGCGAAGGCCTGGCACAGGCGCTGGGCACCCGTTTTTCGCTGCGCAGCCTGGCGGGTGGGGGCAGCCTGGTCAGCGTGTTTGATGGCGCCGTGCGGCTGACCCCGGCCCACAGTGCCGGGGCCGGGCCTGTGCTGCAGGCCGGTTTTAGCGCTGTATTGCAAGCCGCGTCGGTATCGACACCGCAGGCGGTGTACGAAGAAAGCCTGGCCTGGACGGACGGCATGCTGGTGGCGCGCGGCATGCCGCTGGCCGACATGCTGGCCGCGCTGCAGCCCTATAGCGTGGAGCGCCTGGTCTGTGATCCGGCAGTGGCGGGCCTGCGCATGTCGGGCAGCTACCCGCTGGCCGATGTGGCGCGGGTGCTGGCCACACTCGATGCCTTGCCAGGTTTGCGGGTGCGCAATCTGGTGCGCTGGTGGGGCCAGCGCGAGGTGGTGGTAGAGAAGGCGGTCTAACTGCCAAAAAAAATTTCTAAAAATTTCGAGCCAGCCTGGTCTGTTTTTCGTTCTCGCGGGACATGTCAAAGGAAAGCGGCATGGCGCCGTCTTGCACGGCGCTCCTGCCACCCGTCCTCTTTTCTTTGTGATCACCATGGCCAAGTCTTCTGTCCACCCACGTCCCACTGCCGGGCTGTCTGCGTTGAGCGCTTCTTCCGCAACCCATGTCTGGGCCTGCCGCAGCCTGGTGCTGGCGCTGGCCTGTGCCGGCATGGCCAGCAGCCATGCCCAGCCCGCTGCTGCATCGCAGGCCGTGGGGGCCAGCCGCAGCTACCAGATCCCGGCCGGCGCACTCGAAGATGCGCTGAACCGCTTTGGGCGCGAATCGGGCCTGCTGCTGTCTTTCACGCAAGCGCAGGTCCAGGGCTTGCGCAGCGCGGGCCTGCAGGGCAGCTATGCGCCGGATGAAGCACTGCAGCGGCTGCTGGCCGGCACCGGCCTGGCCCTGCAGCGCACCGCCGCTGGCGCCTATATCTTGCAAGCCGCACCGCGCCCGGCCGTGGCACCCGCCAGCGCCGGCCAGGCGGGCGATACCACCTTGCCGGCAGTCACGGTGACTTCGCAGCGCGGCCAGGCGCAGCAGAGCTATGCCAGCCCCGGCCCCGGGTCTGCCACCAAGCTGGGCACCAGCCTGATGGAGACGCCGCGCAGCATCTCGGTCGTGAGCCAGGCGCAGCTGCAGGCCCAGGCGCCCAAGAGCATCGAGCAGGCGCTGTCCTATACACCTGGCGTGGCCACCGAGGTCACCGGCGCCGATGTGCGCATGACGGGCGCCATCATCCGGGGCTTCAGCGATGGCAGCTCGTACTACAAGGATGGGCTGCGCCAGTTTGCCGCCGGTACCTATGGCTCCTGGAACGACGAGATCGACGAGATCGAGAGCCTGGAGGTCATCAAGGGCCCCGCCTCCATGCTGTTTGGACAGGGCCGGCCCGGTGGTGTCATCCATGTGCTGTCCAAACGGCCCGAGGCGGACCATGTCAACAGCGTGGGCGCCTCGTATGGACGCTACCACCGCGCCCAGCTCACGGCCGATCTGGGCGGTGCGCTGGATGCCGACGGCAAGCTGCTCTACCGCTTGAACCTCAAGGGCCGGGACAGCGATGGCCGCTCCATCGGATCGCGCGACGACCGCCTGGCCATTGCGCCATCCTTGCTGTGGAATATCTCCAACCAGACCCAGCTGACGGTGCTGGCCAATTACTCACGCGAGCGCAGCACGCCCAAGCCCTGGTGGCCCAGCCTGTTCACCTATCCGCAGATCAAGCAGCTGTCGCCCAAGCTAACAGCAGGCGACCCGGCGTTTGACCGCTTTGACCGCGACACGCGCTCGCTGGGCTATGCGTTCTCGCACCAGACCGACAGCGGCTGGACGCTGACGCAGAACCTGCGCTACTCCACGATCGACATCGACTACCGCCACATCTATGCGATGGATGTGCTGGCCGATGGCGACAGCGTGACCCGCGCCAACCTGGCCCAGCGCACCAAGGGCAAGACCCTGGCGATGGACAGCCGGGCGCAGAAGGACCTGCGCTGGGGCGATGTGGAGCACCGCATGGCGTGGGGCGTCGATATCACCAAGTACAAGGAGCGCGGCGGCCTGGGCTTTGGCTGGGATGTGCCCAACCTCAGCCTGAGCGCGCCCGTCTATGGCCAGTCGATTGCGGTGCCTGAGCTCGAAGACAGCAACAGCGACCTGCGCCAGACCGGTATCTACACCCTCAACCAGTTCAAGCGCGGGCCCTGGATTGCCAACCTCAGCCTGCGCCATGATGTGGCCCGCACCACGCAGAACAGCAGCAACCAGCCACGCATGCGCGACAACGCCACCACCGGCAGCGTGGGCCTGCTCTACCAGATGGCCAATGGCCTGGCGCCGTATGCCAGCTACGCGAGCTCGTTCGACCCGACCACCGGCCTGGCCTTTGATGGCAGTGCCTTTGCGCCACGCAAGGGCAAGCAGTACGAGGTCGGCATCAAGTACCAGCCGCCCGGCAGCAAGAGCGTGGTCACCGCCTCGGTGTTTGACCTGCGCCAGACCAATGTGACCACCCAGGACCCGGTCCACCCGCGCTTCAGCGTGCAGACCGGCGAGGTGCGCTCGACCGGCTTTGAGCTGGAAGCGCAGATGGCGCTCACGCCAGAAGTGCAGGGCATGCTTGGCTTCACCTACCTGGACCCGCGCACCACCCAAAGCAACCGGCCAGCTGAGATCGGCCAGCAAACCTTGCAGACCTCGCGCCACATGGCCAGCCTCTGGCTGGACTACCGCCCGCGCAGCCTGCCGGGCGTGATGGTAGGGGCCGGCCTGCGCTATAAGGGCCGCTCGCCCTATAACCTGGCCTCCAATGGCAGCCTGAACTACAACGACGCGGTGACCGTGGCCGATCTGGCGCTGGCCTATGAAACGCCCCAGTACCGCGTGGCGCTCAACGTCAACAACCTCTTCAACAAGACCTACTACGCGGGCATCTTCCGTGGCGTGGACCGTGAGGCGACTGTGAGCTTCAAGTACTTCTTCTAAGTACGTGTAGTGATAAAAGCGCCGCTCCTGGGACCAGAGGACAGAAAATCAGTATGGCTATTGAGAATGATTCTCTTTACATGGCTTATGATCCAGCCCCATGGAATTGTCAGCCTCCTTCACCCGCGCGCTATTGACCGGCTTTGACCGGGCCTATGCCGACCTGGTGCGGGTGGCGACGCGCAGCACCGGCAGCCGCGATGAGGCGGGCGAGCTGGTGCATGAGACCTGGCTCAAGCTGGCTGAGCATGCCCAGGCCAGTGGGCAGGCGGAGGCCGCAGGCGACCAGCCCGATGACACCACAGCCTACCTGGCGGTGATGACCCAGCACCTGGCGCTGGACGCGCACCGCCGCCGCCAGCGCCACGGCCGCTATGTGGAAGGCGCTGTGCTGCAGGAGCAGCTGGCGCCCAGCCATGTACCGGATGTGGCCGATTCCGTGATGTACCGCCAGGCGCTGGCGGTGCTGGAGACGGCACTGGCCGGCCTGCCCGAGCGCAGCCGCGCCGCCTTTGTGGCCCACCGCATCCATGGCGACAAGCAGCCGCTGATTGCCGAGCGGCTAGGCGTATCGCTGAACACCATCGAGCGCGATCTGATCCAGGCCAGTGCCTGTGTGGAAGATGCGTTGCAGCGCTGGCGCGGCAACCACCTGGGCAGCGCCCGGCGTGCCGGCCGGCGCCGCAGCCTGGCCGCGCTGCTGAGTTTTGCCGGTGTGGGCCTGGGCGGCCATCTGGGCTGGCAGCAGTGGCAGCTTTACCGCCAACAGCATGTGCAGTGGCAGGCCAGCTGGCAAAGCCCGCGCGGCCAGCAGGTGCGGCATGCGCTGCCCGATGGCTCCAGCTTGCTGCTCGATGCCCTCAGCCAGGCGCAGCTGCAGTATTTTGCGGCGCGCCGATCGGTGCAGCTGCTGCAGGGCGCGGCCTTTTTTGACGTGGCGCGTGATGAGAACCGGCCGTTCGAGGTGCAGGCGGCCGGCCTGCGCATCACCGTGCTGGGCACGCGCTTTGGCGTGGAGATCACGCCGATGGGCCGGGGCCCCCGCCGGGTCAGCGTGCAGGTCGAATCGGGCCGGGTGCGCGTGGAGCCGATGGCCGAGGGCGGCGCCATCGAAACGGCGCAGGATGATGGCTTTGTACATACGCTGGAGGCCGGCCAGGCGCTGCAGTGGGCGGCGGGCGACCGCAGCCCCGAGTTGTCGTCGGTGGAGTCGGCGGCCTCCTGGCGCCATGGCGAGCTGGTGTTCCAGCATGCCACCCTGGGCCAGGCGCTGGAGCGGCTGGCGCGCTATGCGCCGTTTGCGATGGACGCCACGCCTGATGCAGCGCGCCTGCCACTCAGCGGCCGGGTGCGTATTGCCCAGGCCCAGGCCTGGATACAGGCACTGCCCCGGGCCTTGCCGGTGCAGGTGCAGCAGCAAAGCGATGGCAGCCTGCTGCTCAGCCGCCGCAGCCGGTCTTGATGAAGCAGGGCACGGTATGGCACTGCACTACGCGGGCTGCGGCAGCCGCGATCCAATTATTTTTCAGGAACTTTCAGGGCCGATCGTCCTTGTGGTGAGCGTTTGCTTTCACCCCCTCTTCACAAGGACGATTTTCATGCCTTCATTGCTTTTCCGTGCCCGGCACACACTGCTGGCCCATGCCGCACTCTTGCTGGTTTTGGCGCTGCCGCTGCAGGGCGCACTGGCGCAACCCGGCGCCCCGGCGCAGACCCAGCGCTTTGACATGGCCGCCCAGCCGCTGGCCGCTGCGCTGGACCAGTTTGCCCGCCAGGCCGGCCTGCAGCTGGTATTTGCACCCGAGCTGGCCGCCGGCCGCCAGGCGCCGGCACTGCATGGCCAGCTGCCGCTGCGCGAGGCGCTCGACAGCCTGCTCAAGAACAGCGGCCTGCAGGGCCGCATGCAGGATGGCACCTTGACGGTAGAGACGTCGCCCACGCGCGAGAGCACCTTGGCCGAGGTGCGGGTGCAGGCGCGCCGCGCGGTGGACGGCACCACCGAAGACACCGGCTCCTACACCAGTCGGGTGACCAGCATTGCCTCCAAGTCCGACCTGGCTTTCCGCGAGATTCCGCAGTCGGTATCGGTGGTGACGAGGGCGCAGCTCGATGACCGCCGCCTGACCGAAGTGCGCGATGCGCTGGCCGCCACGCCGGGCATCACGACGACCTTGACCAATGCCGAGGCTGCGAACTTCTTCTCGCGCGGTTTCCAGATTGACAGCATGCAGGTCGATGGTGGCGCGCCGCTGAACATCTCCAACTTCACCTACAGTGCCGCGCAGAACATGGATTTCTACGACCGGGTCGAGGTGATGCGGGGCGCATCCGGCCTGCTGGGCGGCGTGGGCGATCCGGGCGGCATCATCAACATCGTGCGCAAAAAGCCCTTGGCCGAACCGCGTGTGATAGTGCAGCAGTCGCTGGGCAGCTGGAACAACTACCGCAGCATGCTCGACGTGACGGGGCCGCTGGCGTTGGAAGGCCGGGTGCGTGGCCGGGCGGTGCTGTCCTATACCGACAGCGACTCCTTCATCGATATCAAGCACCAACGCTCACCCCAGTTCTACGGCATCATCGAGGCCGATCTGGGCCCCGACACCTTGCTGACGGCGGGCCTGAGCCGCGCCAACATCCGCAGGCGCGGCGAGGGCGGTGGCGATGTGCCGCGCTACAACGATGGCAGCGACATCGGCCTGCCGCGCAACACCAGCTTGACCCAGCCGTGGTCCACCGGCTTCACGCAGAACTCCGAGCTGTTTGCCGCGCTGGAGCACAGGCTGAACCCGAACTGGCGTGCCAAGCTGAACGTGACCCGCACCTCGTCCGACTACGACGGCACCACCGCCTTTGGCTATGGCGCACTGGACCGCGAGACCGGCACCGGCGTGACCTGGAACGGCGGCGGCCACTACCTGTACAAGAACACCCAGACCGTGGTGGATGCCAGTCTCTCGGGCAACTTCTCGCTGCTGGGCCGCACCCATGAGCTGGTGCTGGGCGTGGACCGCCAGAGCGTCGAGAGCTTCTGGAATGTGGGCTACTCCAGCGATCCATCCGGCGTGGTGCCGATTGATGTGTTCAACCCCGGCAGTTGGCAGCCAGCGGCGGCGGGCCCGGTCTCGCGCCGCTACAACCCCTGGGGGCAAAAGCAACTGGGCGGCTATGGCGTGCTGCGCTTGCATCCCACCGACCGGCTGCATGTCATCCTGGGTGGGCGCTACGCCAAGTACAAGTTCAACCAGGTGTATGAGTCGATGGATGCGGCCGGCAACTGGGAGTTGGCATCGGGCAGCCGCTTCAGTGAGCCGGGCAAGTTCAGTCCCTATGGCGGCGTGATCTATGACCTGAACGGCCAATGGTCTGCCTACCTGAGCCATGCGTCCATCCTCAAGCCGCAGGCACTGTCCAAGTCCGGCCCGCCGCCCGGCGATTCGCTGGCGCCTGTCAAGGGCAAGAGCTATGAGGCCGGCCTCAAGGGCGAGCTGATGGAGGGCAAGCTCAATGCCACCTTCAGCGTTTTCCAAGTGGCGCGCACGGGCACGGCGGTGCTCGACACGCGCTACCCCAGCAACCACGAGGAATGGTCGGGCAACTGCTGCTACCTGCCACAGGGCCGGGTCACCAGCCGGGGCTTTGATGTGGAAGTGGGCGGCGAGCTGCGTCCGGGCTGGCAAGCCTCGGCGGGCTACACCTATGTTTCCACCCGCGATGAGACCGAAGGTGCGCCTTTCAGCAGCATCACGCCGCGCCATCTGCTCAAGCTGAGCACGGCGTATACCTTGCCGGGCGAGCTGTCTGCCTGGCGCGTGGGGACCAGCGCCCACATCCAGAGCAAGCACTATGTGAAGGACACCTTGTATGACGCGGACTGGAACCCGGCGCGCAGCTATGACTTCACCCAAGGCGGCTACGCCGTGTGGAATGCCATGCTGCAGTACAAGGTCGACCCGCGCTGGACGGTGACCTTGAACATCAACAACCTGTTCGACAAGACCTACTACCAGTCGGTGGGTTACGCGAGCGGCAGCAACTACTACGGCAGCCCGCGCAGCGCGACGCTTACTTTGCGGGGGACCTTCTAAACAAAAAAAGCGCCGTGCCGCTGGCTTGAACCAGTACCGTTTGAGGGCCCACCCGCTGCGACAGGCGGGGGGATCCTCGACAGGTGCTTACAAACCAAATGGCCCTTTTTTGCATCTCGTTTGTCATGTAAGAGGAGGGGCCTGAAAAGGCCCATTGGCGACCCAAAAAATTGTTTACCCCGCAACCACCACGATGCCCCTATCCATGAACCCGATTCCTCACGCCCCCAGCGCCCACCCGGGCCTGTCCGTCCTGAGCCGCTTGCTGGCCGCCGTGTTCGGCGGCTACCTGCTGGCCAGCGCCTTGGCCGTCTTCCTGGCGGCCGTACTGCCCGCTGCCCGCGCCGAGGCCGTGCTGGCCGGCATGCAGTGGAGCTTTGCGCTGCATGCGCTGGCGGCGGTGTGGGCGTTCTCGCCGGTCTCGCCGGGCAAGGTCTGGCTGGGGATTGCGTTGCCCAGCGTGCTGCTGGCAGCGGGTGCCTTGGTGCTGGGGCGCTGACATGGGCAAGACCGTGATCGACAAGCGGCCGGGCAGCGGCGCAGCGCGCGGCGGGTTTCGCCAGGCGCAGGCCTGGCTGCATACCTGGTGCGGGCTGTGGTTCTCCTGGCTGTTGTATGCGGTGTTCCTGACCGGCACCCTGGCGGTGTTCCAGGAGGCCATTGGCCACTGGATGACGCCTGAGCACCATGCCGAAGAAGCGGCGCATGCGGCCGAGCAGGCCGCCACCGAGGCAGCAGGCCTGGCCTCCAGCCGGGGCCAGCGCCTGGCCTGGGGCGCGGCCTTTATGGAGAAGTACCACCAGGGCGCTGAGATGTGGGAGATCTGGCCGACGGACGCCAAAGGCGGCGGCGACCTGAAGGTCTACTGGTTTGACCAGAAGCGCCAATACGCCGATGCCGAGCTGGACACCCGCACGGGCGAGCCTTTGGACGAGGGCCACCATGGCGCGATGCGGGCCACGATGGGTGGCGAGCACTTTGTGCATTTCCACTACGAGCTGCATGCCGGCCAGGCCGGGCTGTGGGTGGTCGGTGTTGCCGGCATGGCCATGCTGGTGGCGCTGATCAGCGGCGTGGTCACGCACAAGCGGATTTTTCAGGACTTCTTCACCTTCCGCGCCCGCAAGGGCCAGCGCAGCTGGCTGGATGCGCACAACGCTGTGGCGGTGTTGACCCTGCCGTTTCAGCTGATGATTGCCTACACCGGCGTGGCGATATCGGCCCTGACCTTGATGCCCGCCGGCATCTGGAGCCAGTACGGCACGGCGCCCCATGACCGCCAGACTTTTGCGGCCGAGCTGGCTGAGCCGGGCAAACCAGCGCGCTCGGGCGAGGCCATGGCGGTGCCCGATCTGGAGAGCTTTGCCGCACGCGGCCAGGCGCTGATCGGCCAGCCGGTGCGTGCGGTGGTGGTAGACCATCCCGGTGATGCGGCTGCGCGCGTTGGCATCTATGGCTGGAACAGCGATGCCGATGCGGACAAGCGCCTGAGCCCCAATACCGGCATGGCCATGTTCTCGGCCGCCAGCGGCGAGCTGCTGCAGCTGCGCATGCCCGGCAAGGCCGAAGGCGGGGGCGCCTCGCTCGCCCAGTCAGTGATGGGCGGGCTGCACATGGTCAAGTTTGGCGGCTGGCCGATGAAGTGGCTCTACTTTGTCTGCGGGCTGGCCGGCACCGCGATGATGGCCACCGGCGCCATCCTGTTTGTCGTCAAGCGCCGCAGCAAGCACATGGGCGAGTTTGGCAGCGCCACGGCCGCCGTCTACCGCTTGATTGAGGGGCTGAATGTGGCGGCCGTTGCCGGCCTGGCTGTGGCCTGCATTGGCTACCTCTGGGCCAACCGCCTGCTGCCGCTGGAACTGCCGCAGCGCGCGCAGTGGGAGCTGGGCGTCTTCTTTGGGCTGTGGCTGGCCGCGCTGCTGCATGTCCTTGTGCGCGCCCCGGCCAAGGCCTGGCTGGAGCAGATGGCACTGCTGGCTGCGCTCTGCCTGCTGCTGCCGGTGCTGAATGCGCTGACCGTGGGTGACCACTGGCCCGCGCAGCTGCTGCGCGGCGACTGGGAAAGCGCCGGCGTGGAGCTGGGCGCCTGGGCCTTTGGCCTGGGCGCCGTCTGGGCCTGCCGTGTGCTGTGGCGCCGCCGCGCGTTGGTGGCGGGCAAGGCGGCATCTTCAACCGCAAACAAAGTACAGGTGGGCGCATGACCAGTTGGCAAGCATCTGGATACGCATTGGCGCTGGCCTTTTCCGGCATGACGGCACTGGCCTTTGCGATGGACCGCCACCATGCGCAGTTGACGGGCGAACAAGAGATTGCGAGAGGGCGCAGCCGCTTGCTGCGCCTGCTGGGCAGCTTGCTGCTGGCAGCCGCCGTGCTGCCCAGTGTGGGCGGCTGGGGCGCCACCGTGGGCGTGGTGGCCTGGCTGGGTTGGATATCGGCCGGGGCACTGGTAGCAGTGTTGTGGATTGCGGCTGCGCCGCGCTGGGCGGCGCGTGCAGCGGCTGCAGCGGCGCCGCTGGCCTTGTTGGGTTGTTGGTGGTGGGCCTGAAGGCCTGTTGAAGAACCGTGGAGGGGACGATGGTGGGGGAAGCAATGACGGGTGTGCACAAGCAGTGGCTGGGCGTGGCTGAGGGACATATCTCATGAAGGCCTCGCGTGTCGGAGTGACCGTGGTGGCCGTTGCGGCGGTAGTGGCAGCGGCGGTGCTGTGGTGGTCGGGCCGCCCGGCCATGGCCTACCAGAGCGAGCCGGTGGCGCGCCAGGATATCGAGGCCACGGTGACGGCGATTGGCACCTTGCAGCCGCGCAGCTATGTGGATGTGGGTGCCCAGGTCTCGGGCCAGATCCTGAAGCTGAAGGTGGCGCCCGGTGCCGAGGTGGCCAAGGGCGATCTGCTGGTGGAGATTGACCCCAGCGTGCAGCGTGCGACGGTGGATGCGGGCCGTGCCTCGTTGGCGGGCCTGCGCGCCCAGCTGGCCGAGCAGCAGGCCCAGCACCGGCTGGCGGGCCAGCAGCTGCAACGCCAGCAGCAGCTGAGCGCACACGAGGCCACACGCGAGGAAGACCTGCAGACCGCCCAGGCCAACCTGGCCATGGCCGTGGCGCGCATGGACCATTTGAAGGCCCAGATCAGCCAGACGCAGGCATCGCTGAAGGCCGACGAGGCACGCCTGGGCTACACCCGCATCTATGCGCCGATGGCGGGCACCGTGGTGTCGGTCGAGGCACGCGAGGGCCAGACTCTGAATGCGACCTACCAGACGCCCAATATCCTGCGCATTGCCGATTTGTCGGCGATGACGGTCTGGACCGAGGTGTCCGAGGCCGATGTGCGCCGCGTCAAGGAGGGCATGCCGGTCTACTTCACCACCTTGGGGGGCGCCGGCCAGACCAAGGCCCGGCGCTGGCAGGGCCAGGTGCGCCAGGTGCTGCCCGCGCCCGCAGCCAGCCAGGCCCAGCCGGCCGGCAATGCGCAGACGCCGGCACCCGCCACCAAGGCCGTGGCCTATACCGTGCTGTTTGACGTGGGCAATGACGACGCCGAGCTGATGCCGCAGATGACGGCGCAGGTGGTGTTTGTCAGCGCCCGTGCCAGCCAGGCGCTGGCGGTGGCGCTGACGGCGGTGGAAGAAGACAAGGCCCGCGAAGGCGCCCATGTGGCCCGGGTGCTGGATGCCGGCGGCCAACCCCAGACCCGCAAGGTGAAGCTGGGCATACGCAGCCGCCACCAGGTGGAGGTACTGGAAGGCCTGGCCGAAGGTGAGAAGGTCGTCACCGGCGAAACCCCGCTGCAGCGTGGCCCCAGGTGGCTGCAATGGTGAGCGGCCCGGTGGACGCAAACCAGCCACTGATCGCACTGCGGGGCATTCGCAAACACTATGGCGACCCCGCCAGCGGCCAGCCGCTGGTGACGGTGTTGCATGGCATTGACCTGGATATTTACGCGGGCGAATTTGTGGCCGTCGTGGGCAGCTCGGGATCGGGCAAGTCCACGTTGATGAACATCCTGGGCTGCCTGGACCGGCCCAGCGATGGCAGCTACCACTTCCAGGGCCAGGATGTGGCGCAGTTCGACTCGGACGCGCTGGCCTGGTTGCGGCGCGAGGCCTTCGGCTTTGTCTTCCAGGGTTACCACCTGATCGCCAGCGAAAGCGCCAGTGAGAACGTGGAGATGCCGGCCATCTACTCCGGCCTGCCGAAGGGCGAGCGGGCGCAGCGCGCGCAGGCCCTGCTGCAACGCCTGGGCCTGGGCGAGCGCCTGGGCAACCGGCCCAACCAGCTCTCGGGCGGTCAGCAGCAGCGCGTGTCGATTGCGCGTGCGCTGATGAATGGCGGCCACATCATCCTGGCCGACGAGCCCACCGGCGCACTCGATTCGCACAGCGGCGCCGAGGTGATGGCGCTGCTGCGCGAACTGGCCGCTGCCGGCCACACCATCATCCTGATCACCCACGATCGCGATGTGGCGGCGCAGGCGCAGAGGGTCATTGAAATCAGCGACGGCCGCATTGTGGGCGACAGTGCGAGCCAGCCTGCAACGGCGGCAACCACTGCAACTACCGCAGAAGGCGATGGCACGCGCATGCAGCTGGCGCCTGTGCCCATGGGTGGCAGTGCCTCGGCCGCGCCGCTGGTGGCCGAGCTGCTGGAGGCCGCGCGCTCGGCCTGGCGGGGCATGCGCCTCAACCGGGTGCGCACCAGCCTGACCTTGCTGGGCATTGTGATCGGGGTGGTCTCGGTGATCGTGATGCTGGCCATTGGCGAAGGCGCGCGGCGCAAGGTGGTCGAGCAGATGGGCACCATGGGCACGGCGATTCTCTACATGGGCAGCAAGCCGCCAGCGACCGGCGGGCCGGCAGGCCAGATAACAGAGGAAGACCTGGACGCCTTGCGCGAGCTGCCCGAGATACGGCGCGTGATGCCGGTGATTGGCGACCCCATCACCGTGCGCTATGGCAATGCGGACAAGCAGGTCTATGTGTTTGCCGCCAGCGAAGAAATGCCGCTGGTGCACCACTGGAAGCCCAGGCTGGGCCGCTACTACACGGACACCGAGGACCGCGATCTGGCGCCGCTGGTGGTGCTGGGCCACAAGGCGCACAAGCACTTCTTCCCCGACACGCCCAACCCGCTGGGGCGGCAACTGATCATCGGCACCTCGGCCTTCGAGGTGATTGGCGTGATGAGCGAGCGCGGGGCGGATTCGGGCGCGCAGGACTATGACGACATGGTCTTCATCCCCTACCAATCGGGCCGGGCACGCGTCTACCAGGCGCAGACCCAGCCGGACTATGTGGTGGTCGAGGCCATGTCCTCCGAGGTGGTCAACGAGGCCGAGACGGCCATCCACCGCGTGCTGCTGGCACGCCATGGCGGCCGCGAAGACTTTGGCATCGGCAATGCCGCCGCACGCATCCAGGCTGAGGCGGCCACGCGCCAGAGCATGGCGGTGATGATGGGGCTGATTGCGGCGGTGTCGCTGGTGGTGGGCGGCATTGGCGTGATGAATGTGATGCTGATGACGGTGCGCGAGCGCACGCGGGAGATCGGCATCCGCATGGCAGTGGGTGCGCGGCAGAGCGACATCCTGCGCCAGTTCTTGACCGAGGCCAGCCTGGTGACGCTGTCGGGTGGCACCGTGGGCCTGGTGGTGGGCGCCTTGGTCGGCGCCGTGCTGGTGCTGGCCGGTGTGCCGGTGGTGTTTTCCATCCGGGCCATGGGCGGTGCCTTTGCCTGCGCGGTGGTCACCGGTCTGGTGTTTGGTTATATGCCGGCCAGGACGGCCGCGCGCCTGGACCCGGTACGGGCCCTGGCAGGAGAGTGAGTATGCAGATCTTCCCAACCGCCAGCGCGCTGGCAGCGGCCCTGGTGCTGGCAGGCTGTGTGTCGGCGCCGCCCCAGGTGCAGCAGTCGCAACTGCAGGCGCTGCATGTGCCGGCCCAATGGCAGCGCAGTGACGCTGCACAAGGCGATGCCGTCAGCCAGGGCTGGTGGCGCAGCTTTGGCAGCGCGGAGCTGGATGCGCTGGTGGCCGATGCCCAGCAGCACAGCCTGGATGTGGCCGCCGCCATGGCCAGGGTGCAGCAGGCACAGGCCAGCGCCCGCTATGCCGGGGCCGAGCTGTTGCCCACCGTCAACGCCACGGCCCAGGCCGGGCACCAAGGCCGGCTGGGCGGCCATGCCGAAACGACGGGCCGCAACCTGTCCGTCGGCCTGGCCGCCAGCTATGAGCTGGACCTCTGGGGCCGCCTGCAGTCACAGCGCGATGCGGCAGGCGCTGCGCTGCGTGCCAGCAGTTTTGACCATGACACGGTGCGGCTGTCGGTCACCGCTGCAGTGGCAGATGCCTGGCTGCTGAACGTGGGCCTGCGTGAGCGCGGCGAGATTGCCCAGCGCAATCTGCAAACCGCCGAGCGCCTGCTGGCGCTGGTCGAATCCAAGGCCAATTTTGGCGCGGCCACACCGCTGGAGCTGGCGCAGCAACGCGGCCTGGTGGCGGCGCAGCGCCGGGCGCTGGCGGCCCTGGACCAGCAGCAGGCCGATGCCCAGCGCAGCCTGGCCTTGCTGCTGGGCCAGGCGCAAGGCCCTGCCGTCAGCCAAAGCAGTGTGCTGGCCTTGCAGGTGCCTCGCATCGACCAGGGCGAGCCCATCGCGCTGGTCACCCGCCGGCCCGACATCGCCCGCGCCGAGGCCCGCTTGCAGGCGGCCGATGCCGACCTGGAAGCCGCACGCGCCGCGATGCTGCCCCGCCTGAGCTTGACGGCCGGGCTGGACGCACAAGGCCGGCAACTGCACCGTGTGCTGGACAACCCGCTGTACTCGATGGCCGCAGGCCTGGCTGCGCCCATCTTTGATGCCGGCCGCCTGGCCGCCAACCGCGACCTGGTGATCGCCCAGCGCGAGGAGCTGCTGCTGGCCTACCGCCAGAGCATTGTCCAGGCCTTCAGCGATGTGCAGACCGCCCTGAACGCCGTTGCCGGTGTGCAGCAGCAGGCGCTGGCGCAAGAGGAAGAGCTGCGCCAGGCCCGCAAGGCGCTGGCGCTGGCCGAGGCCCGTTACCGCGCCGGCGCCGAGACGCAGCTGGTGCTGCTCGACACACAGCGCTCGCTGTACCAGGCGCAGGACTTGGCAGTGCAGCTGCACCAGGAGCGGCTGCGCGCCAGCGTGGCCTTGTACAAGGCGCTGGGCGGCGGCTGGGGGCAGGTGCAGGGCGAGCCCACCAAGGGCTAGCGCTTTAACGCTTCTGGTTGGCCAAGGTGTTAGGCAGCGCCGTGCTGGCACGATGGCGTGTGGACTTTGCCGTTGGCCGCAGGCTCGGCCCGCTGATACATGGCTTGCATGCTAGAGGTTTAGCGGCTTTTGTTCGAGCCCTTTAGAGCGCATGTAGTCATAAGTGGGACTCATGAATGGCAGCGAAAGGGCCTTTGGTAGTTTCGAGATGACGATTTAGGGCCGCAATCGGCCGCTACGTAGGGGAGGAATCTAAACCGATGACGAAAACTTTCATTGGCGAGCCTAATGGTGAAATACAAGGCTCAGCGCTAAATGGGCCGCAAACAGGCGTCCCTGCCTGTCCTTCCACTCAGCTGAGAAGATATCACCAGTAGTACTCTCGAACCGAGTCCGGATATGCAAGAAGAATTGGCGTTCATTCCTGATCAGAGAGATGGGTTAGGCAAGGATTCATCACCCAAAGCTTGTTGCCAAGGCCAACGAGTTCTTTGAGAGCCAAGTCGGGCCGGCGGCAGGGCTATCTCCTCTGAACAGCGATATTTCAAACGCCTCAATGGGTCCCAAAGATGGGGCGATTCACCGTCTATATGACAGCGTGTGGGATGGTCGAAACCATCTGAGCAGCGGGATTCATTCCAATGATCTTGGTCACCATCAACCGATTGAAAATGTCGACGATAAGCGATGTGTGCAAGGCTTTCAGGACTGCACTTCCGGTGGAAAAGGTCAGGTTCCTGAATGGGTCTAATATCTGAAGATTATCTGAGCGTCACAAGGGGCTCTAGGATTCGTCGATTCGGCTTGGATCAGGCGAATCTGGTGATCTGCTCTGGCCTTGGTTGCTTCACACAGAGGCCGACATTCAAGTGGTTATCCCAGATGCACAAGCTTTCCTATTTTGTCGCCAACAGTTGGGCTCCGTTCTCGCATAGACGGGTGTATACAGTTTTATCAGTGGATTCCACAGCGCGTTTGATAGCAGGCGTACCTGCTGGCGATGCCTTGCCATTTACGGCGCTCGTTGCCAGTCTCGCGCCGCCTTATCTTCTGCTTTTTGTTCTTCACACGTCGCGAGGGGAAGGGGCGGAAGGTCGCTACCAAAGTCCAGCACTTTCACTAGAAGAATTTCAAGATTTCATCGGCAGATTCTGCTCGTTTCTAGGCGGTGACGCGAGGTTTGATATTTGGGCCTATTCCGTGGAAGAAAGGGCGACTATTGTCTGGGACCGCCACGATCAAATCTTTGCTTACGGGCCGATCGGCCGGTACCAAGAAAGGCTCAATGCACTCGGTTTCGAGGTGGGTGATCCGAGCATTCCGGTTCCACACCAGCACCACTACAGGGAAGAGTTTGACGTAGATGCCAAGGCACTTCTCGTCAGCCTGCCTTGGATGTATTCGGTGTTGGGACCTGAAGATGAGCAATAAATTGCAAACTGTCTGCGCGTTGGCGAACGGCGTTCTGCAGCTCTGCATGGAAAGAAGCGGGCGGAGACAGTCGCAGGTCGGCAGGCCAAGGTCACCCATGCAGTGGGCTCCATAGCAGCTGATCAGTCCTAGTTCATGCAAAAGGCCCGCCGATACCCTCAGCGAGTCTCGAGATGACCACCTCCATCGCTACCCATCAGACGGCAAAAAACTCCGCCATCTCCTCCAGCAACTGTGTAGGCTGCTCCTCGGCAATGTAGTGGCCGCAGCCGAGCGCCTTGCCGCTGACGTCAGTAGCCGCCTCGCGCCACAGGTCCAGCACCGGGAAGCAGCGCCCCACGGCGCCTTCGGCGCCCCAGAGCACGCGCAGCGGGGCCGTTACCTGGTGGCCTTTGGCCCTATCGGCCCGGTCGTGCTCCAGGTCGATGCCTGCGGATGCGCGGTAGTCCTCGCAGATGGCGGTGGCGGTGCCAGGGATGGCGATGCAGCGCAGGTACTCTTGCAGGGCGTCTGGTGCGAAGGCGGCCAGACCCGCGTGGCGGCGTCCCATCACATCGCGGATGTAGGCGGCGGGGTCGGCGTCAATCAGCCGCTCTGGCAGCGGTGCAGGCTGGATGAGGAAGAACCAGTGCCAATAGGCCTTGGCAAAGGCTTGCGTGGTTTGCTCGTACATCGCCAGGGTCGGCGCTATATCGAGCAGCATGGCGCGCTGCACCCGGTCCGGGTGGTCCAGCAGCAGCCGGTGGGCTACGCGCGCGCCCCGGTCATGGGCGGCGAGGCGGAACTGCTGGTGGCCCAGGCTGGTCATCAGATCGGCCATGTCCTGGGCCATCGTGCGCTTGCTGTAGGCGGCGTTGTGCGGGCTGGCCCCGGGGCGGGCCGAGTCGCCATAGCCGCGCAGGTCGGCGCAGACGACGGTGAACGTTTCGGCCAGCGCCGGCGCCACGCGGTGCCACATCACATGGCTCTGCGGGTGGCCGTGCAGCAGCAGAAGCGCGGGGCCGCTGCCCCCGACGCGGCAACGAATCACGGTGCCATTGACGGCTACATCGCGGGTGTCAAAACGCTCGAACATCAGGCTTTTCCTCCAAAGCTTGCCGGTTGCTGTGTACGTGGCGTATCGCCAAGATGTTGGCGGGTGCGCAGCGCCACGTCTTTGAGCCAAGGATAGGCTGCCCAGTGGCGCTGCGCAAAATGCGTGATGTCGGCCTGGTACATCAGCGACATGCCGATCAGGTCTCTGCGCTCCAGCTGCATGCGGTGGTGGCGTTCCGACAGGCTGAAGGCGGCGTCCACGCTCTGGCTCTTGACCCGGAGCGCCTGCAGGTCGATATGGACATGCGCGGTCTCCAGGCTGCCGGCATCGGCCATCAGCATGGCGATGTCCGTCTCGGGGAGCATGACCAGCAGCAGCTGGTTGTTCATCGCGTTGGAGTAGAAGATTTCTCCAAAGCTGGGCGCGATGATGGCCTGGATGCCGTACTGCTGCAGCCCCCAGACGGCATGCTCTCGGCTGGAGCCGCAGCCAAAGTTGGCGCCGGCCACCAGGATCTCCACATCGGCGCGCTCGGGCTGGTTCAGCACAAAGCCGGGGCGCTGGCGGCCTGCGGCGTCAAAGCGCAGGTCGTACAGCAGGCCCTTGTCCAGCCCGGCCTTGTCGATGCCGTGCAGAAACTGCTTGGGCATGATTTGGTCGGTGTCCAGGTTCTCGATCGCCAGAGGGGCCATCTTGCCGCTCAGGATGTGTTGCTCACGCATGCAAGGTCTCCAGACGCCGAACGTCGGTAATGGTGCCGGTGATGGCAGCGGCGGCTGCCATCGCAGGGCTCATCAGGTGGGTGATGGCGCCGCGTCCCTGGCGCCCCTCGAAATTGCGGTTGGTGGTGGAGGCGCAGCGCACACCGTCTGCCAGAATGTCGCCGTTCATCGCCAGGCACATGGAGCAGCCCGGCTCCCGCCATTCAAAGCCGGCATCCAGCAGCAGGCGGGCGATGCCTTCTGCTTCGGCCTGTTGCTTGACCGCGCCGGAGCCCGGCACCACCATCGCACGGACCCCCTGGGCCACCTGGCGCCCGCGCACCACCTCGGCCACGGCCCGCAGGTCTTCCACGCGGGCATTGGTGCAGGAGCCGATGAAGACATGCTGGATGGCGATGCCTTCGAGCGGCATACCTGCTGCAAGCCCGGTGTAGCGCAGTGCCTGCTCGGTACTGCGGCGCAGGGGCCCAGGGGCCTGCATCGCCGGGTCAGGAACCGCGCCACCAATAGGCGCCACCTGGTCCGGGCTGGTGCCCCAGGTCACATGCGGGGGCACGTCGCTGGCATCAAAACGGTGCTCCACATCAAACACCGCGCCTGCATCGCTGCGCAGGCCGGCCCAGTGCTGCAGGGCGGCCTGCTGTACGGCGCCGCTCAGGTCTGCGGAGCGCGCAAGCACATAGTCTGCGGCCTTCTGGTCGGGCGCGATCAAGGCGCCACGGGCGCCTGCCTCGACGGCCATGTTGCACACGGTAAAGCGGGCTTCGATGGACATGGCGTCGAATGCCGTGCCGCAGAACTCGATGACATGGCCACGGGCACCCTGGGCGCCGATATGGCCGATGACCATGAGGATCAGGTCCTTGGCGGTGGTGCCCAGCGGCAGCACGCCATCGACCTGGATGCGCATGTCCCTGGCGAGCCGGTACACCAAGGTCTGCGTGGCCAGCACATGCTCGACCTCCGAGGTGCCGATGCCAAAGCCCAGCGCGCCCAATGCGCCGTAGGTGGTCGTGTGCGAATCGCCGCAAATGACCACCATGCCGGGCCGGACCATGCCGTGCTCAGGCGCCACTACATGCTCGATGCCTTGCAACGCATCCTGGGTATCGAACAGGGCAATGCCATGCTGGTCGCAGTTCTTGCGCAGGTTGCTGGCCTGCAGCGCGGGCGCAGCATCGCGGATGACGCGGATGACGCCTGGGTCGGTCGGAATCACGTGGCTGACCACGGCCATGTTCTGGCCGGGCATCAGCACCTGGCGCCCTTGCTCGTCCAGGCCGGCAAAGGCCTGGGGGCTGGTGTACTCGTTCATCAAGTGCAGATCGCAGAACAGCAGGACGTTCTGCGCATCGAGCTGGGCGACGGTATGGGCGTCGACCAGCTTGCGGTAAAGGGTGCGGTGCATGTGGGAAGCTCTGTGTACTGATGGCTCCAAGTCTCACCGCTGAGTCAAAAATATACAATGCGCGCCAGAGCACGACTTTCGGTCGCTGGAGTTACGAATGGATGGATTTTCCGACATCGCCTTTTTTGCGCTGCTCAGCAAAGAGGGCAGCATGCGCAGCGCGGCCCAGCAGCTCGGTGTCACCGGCCCGGCCGTCAGCAAGCGCCTGGCGGCGCTCGAAGCCCGGCTCGGTGCCCGGCTGATGCAGAGAACCACCCGCCGCATGGGCTTGACGCCTGAGGGCGAGCGCTACCTGGTCGAGGGTGCGCGTCTGCTCTCCGAGCTGGGTTCGCTGGAGCGCGCCATTGGCGGGGCGGCCGCCGTGCCGCAGGGCCTGTTGCGGGTCAATGCCACCTTCGGCTTTGGCCGCCGGCATATTGCGCCAGCGCTGGGAACGTTTGCACGCCGCTATCCAGAGGTGGAGGTACAGCTGCAGCTGAGCGACCGGCCTGCCGATCTCGCTCAGGACCGTTTCGATGTGGTCATCCGGATGGGTGACATGCCCGATTCGCGCTGGACAGCCCGGGTGCTGGCCCGCAACCGCCGTGTGCTTTGTGCCTCGCCAGGCTATCTGCAAGACAGGGGCGCGCCTTCGTCACCGCAAGCGCTGACGCGCCATGCCTGCCTCTTCATCCGCGAGGGCGACGAGGCGTTTGGCACCTGGCATCTGCGCAACGGGGCACAGACAGAAACGGTGAAGGTGAGGGGGCCGCTGAGCGCCAACGATGGCGAGTCGGCCACCGCCTGGGCGTTGGCGGGGCACGGCATCCTGATGCGCTCGGAGTGGGAGGTCGGCCCACTGCTGCGCGCGGGTCAACTGCTGCCGGTGCTGCCGGATTGGCAGCTGCCGCCCGCCGATATCTATCTGCAGTTCCACGGCGGAGCCCATCTGCCCGCGAAGACCAAGGCGCTGGTGGACCACCTGGTCGAGGTGTTCGCACCGCAGCGCCCGCCGGGGAGGGCGGATGCCAACTGGTGATGGGTGATGGAAGGCGGGCCGTGGCCCTGCGGGGAGCTTGCTCGGGATGGAGCAAGCGCTGCGCGTGCCACAGCCCTGAGCAACACTACTGCGCCAGCACGCGGAAGGTCAGCGTGTAGTTGTAGCCATAGGTCGGCGCGGCAGCGCCTTCGGGGGCCGGGGCGCGGTGGCGTACCAGCGCCATGTAGATACCGGGCTTGCCCGGGGTCCAGCTGATGTCGCCCTGCGCATCGGTACTCAACTCATCCACGCTGTTCTGGCCTTGCAGATCCATCGGCGAGCGGTAGATGCTGACCTTGTGGTCTGCCAGCGGCTTGCCGTCAAAGTGCACTGCAAAGTTGAATCTCTCTGCGGCGAACACATCGCTGGGGTGCGTGCTGGGCACGATCTCCAGCCCCTTGCCGTAGGGCTTGGTGGGGGTGGGTGCACCAGCCGTGACGTAGGCATCGGAGACCGACAGCGACTGGTAGTGCCGCTTCATCACGCCACCTTCGGGCATGACGGCCTTGGGGTCGCGCACGACGGTGGTTTTGCCGTTCACTTGCCAACTGCGGAAGATGGCGCCCAGACGCGGGCCAGTGGAGAGGCGGTAGGTACCTTTCTCGTCAGGCAGTTTTTGCTCCGCCACCGTGCGGGTCTTGAACTGGTGCACATCGCCAAAGGGCAGCGTGGTGCCCGAGGGCGTGGTGACGCTGAACGGCGTGTCGCCAAATTGGACCTCGGACAGGAACAGTTTTTCTGCAAAGCCCGCATCCACACTGATGGTGGATTTGGGCTGCGCATCGAACACGCTGGGCAGCAGAAAGGGCATGTGGGCCTGGGCAGCGCTCAGGCTGAACGTCGCAGCAAGCGCAGCAAACAAATGGCGCGCTTGCATGGCTTACTGGCCTGCCATGTCGGCTGCGTTGACCACGCCGTCGCCGTTGCGGTCGGCGTTTTTGAAGGTCTTGTTGGCGATGTCGATTTCCTCTTCGATGCTGAGCTTGCCATCCTTGTTGGTGTCGAGGATGTGGAAGCGCACATGGGCCTGCTTGATGCTGCCTTCGTACTGCTGGTCGGGCTTCTTGCCTGCGGCGGCGTATTGGGCCTTGAGGCGGCCTTCAAACTCGGCCACGTATTCGTCCTCGCTCAGCCAGCCATCCTTGTTGGTGTCGGCGGCGACGAAGCGCTGCTTGCGCAGGGTGTCGTATTCCTCGCGGGTGACAACGCCGTCGCGGTTGGCGTCATAGCCACCCATGAAGGCATTGTGGCCGTGGCCGCCCACGGGGGTGGCCGGGCCCTTGGCCTCGGTCTTGGCCGCAGCGGCGGGGGCTGCGGTCTTGCTGTCGTAGCTGGCGCAGGCCGTCAGCAGCGCGGCGGCTGCGATTGCGGTCATGGCGGCGGAAAAGCGGTTCATGCTGGGGTCCTTTCGTGGTGGGAGAGAAACTTAGAAATTGACGTTCAACGAAACGGCGTAGGTGCGGCCCGGGTTGGTCAGCAGCTGGATGTCGCGCTGGTCCTTGGCGACGGAGGGCTGCAGGCTGCGGCTGCTGGCGTAATCCCAGTAGCGCTTGTCCGTCAGGTTGTAGATGCCGACGTTGAGGCGGGCGTTCTTGTTGATCTGCCAGTAGCCCGACAGGTCGAACAGCGCATAGCCGGGTACGCGGAACTGCTCGATGCTGGAGTCGGCAATGTCGCTGCCAGCGTTGGTGTAGCTCTCGCGGTTGGTGGCCTGGGCCTGCTTGCCGGCCACAAAGGTGCCGGTCATGTTGACGCCCCAGGCGCGCATGGGCGCGTCATAGCCCACGCCGATGACGGCCTTGCGCGGCTGGATGGTATCCAGCGGCACATCCTTGTCACCCGCATAGTTGGACTTGGAGGTGCCATGGGACAGGCCCAGCGCCCAGGTCGAGTACAGGCCCTTCACGGCAGGTGCCCACTGGCCGTGGTCCTGACGGGCGCTCATTTCCAGACCGTAGATCGTGGCTTCGTCGCGGTTCTCGGCCTGGTAGATGGTGCCGATGTGTGCAGGTACGTTGCTGAACTTGCCAGGCGCGCTGGCGCGGGTGTAGCGGGTGTAGCCGATGAAGTCCTTGTAGCGCGTGTAGAAGGTCGATGCATTGAACAGCACGCCGTCGGTCGGCGATCCCTTGACGCCGATCTCAAAGGCGTTGCTGGTCTCTTGCTTGAGGTTGCTGTTGCCGATCAGCGCGTACTGGGCAGAGCCGGCGTAGTTCTGGTCCATGTTCCAGGAGCCGAACACTTCGCCAGCGGTGGGTGCACGGCCACTGCGCTTGTACTGGCCGTAGGCGATGAACTTGGGCGTCAGCTCATAGGTCAGGCCCAGGCTCGGGCTCCAGATGGTGCTGCTGAGGTTGCTGTACAGCTTGGAGGCCGCGTCTTCGGTCAACGCGCCTTCGGCAAAATCGCCCAGGTGCTTGGGTTCCACCTTGACCCGGTCAACGCGCAGTGCCGGGATCACGCCCAGGCGCTTGCCGCCTACGTCAAAACCAATGTCATCCTGGATGAAGGCGCCCAAACGCAGGGTGTCGGTGTCTGGCTGTGGCTTCATGTAGCCGGCAACGTCCCAGGGGCGTTCCTGGCTTTGCGTCTGTGCGTTGAAGCCAAAGCTCAGGCGGTGGCGGTCGATGCGCTTGTCGCCGGTGGTCGAGAGGCCCCAGGCCTTGGTCTTGTTTTGCGACAGGTTGCGCGCGACGGCGCCGCTCGCCAAGGTGGTGGTGTCGGTCACGTCCTTGGTATCGGTGTTCTGGAAGAACAGGCGCGTGTCCAGCTGGTCCACAAAGGCGTCGCTGGGCGTCCACAGGTGCGACAGCTGCAGTGTGTTGCGGCTGGTGTCGCTGTCCTGCATATTGTTTTGCGTGATGGAACTGTTGTCGGTGCTCCAGCCGTAGAACTGGTTCTGGTTGCTGCGTCGGTACAGGTCGGCAGACAGCTCCAGGCGGTTCTCGGCATCGATCTGCAGGCCGCCCTTTATCAGCAGCGCGTTGGAATGCCAGTCTTCCGGCGATGCCTTGATGCCCAGGGCGCTGTTGTTCTGGGTCTCCTTGCCATCGCGGCGCGAGAAGGCGATCAGGCCATCGAGGCTGCCCGATTTGCCCGCTGCGGTGATGCTTTCGTTCCAGGAATGGTCGGCAGAATCAAAGCCAAGCTTGCCACCGAAGTAGCTGGTATTGCCATTGCGCAGAAAGTCGCTGGCCGACTTGGTCTTGAAGCTGACAGCGCCGCCAATGCCACCGGCTGCACGCCGGGCCGTGGTGGTGCCCGACTGGATACCGACCGAGGAGAACATTTCGGGGTCGATAAAGTCGCGGCCAATGCCAAAGGTGTTGTTGCCGGCGCGGCTGACGTAGGGGCGTGTGCTGGCGTCGGGCATTTCAATGCCGTCCACATCCATGCCGATGCGGTTGCCTTCGATACCGCGAATGTTGTAGCCCGTGGTGCCCGAGCGGTCAAAGCTGCTGCGGTTGCGGCTGGTGCCCGATGCCGTGCCGGGGGCCGATACCAGGGGCTGGTAGCGCGAGATGTCCGCCATGCTGTTGGCCTTTTCCAGCTCCTCGCCGGAGATCACGGTGATCGTGCCGGGGGCCTTTTCTGCCTTGGCCTGCACCGTCACTTGCGGCATCGTCGATTCTGTCTGGGCCAGTGGCACAGCCGGCTCCGGCGCGGCCTGCTGCGCCCAGGCACCGCTGGATACGAGCGCGGCCACGGCGGCGGCCAGGTAACGGGGTTGGAAAGTGGAAGTGGCGCGCGCAGCCATGCGCTGCGCCTTGTCAGAGGTGCGAGAAGCCATAGGGTCCAGCCAGTTAAAGCAAGAAGAGGGGAAGGAAGGACTGCTGGCTACTGACCCGTGCTGCATGCGGAGGATGCAGGCTCAAGGCAAGGTGTTGTTATTGCTGGCGCCTGAAAAATGCCATTTTATATGAAAATGATTATCATTTGCGTTGTTTCTTGGCATCGTCCTGTTGGCAAGCCTCGTGCTGCGGTGGCATGGAAGGGGTCAGCGCTACTACTAACGCCCTGCATCCCGCCCACGCGCGTCGCAGACCTCAAGCGGTGCCGGTGCGGGTAGTAGAACCCGCCGAGCTGGTCGCAGCAGAGGGAACCGGCAGTGACCCGGCACCCGCCCCGGTTGGCCTGACCACCCCCCAGCCGCTGGGCACCGGCAGCGGCACTTGCGATGCCCGGCCACCCTGGTGAAACTGCCTTTCCGCGCTACCGCCCAGGCCCGCGAGTCATTGATGTGTTTGCAGCGCAGGGCGGTATCCGGCGGGGGACCTGGCAGCGCTGCTGAACGCCATCGTCGCCTTCATTGGGTGGGTGGATCAGGCTATATGGAATATGATCATCTCGCTGATAACGCGGTCCCGAGGACGCTCGCTGTGCAGGCCTGCCCAGCCGCGCGGGACCGCACCGAGAAATTCAATGAGAGGATATGCCACCATGAAAAAGCCCGCTGCTCGTCCCCTGTCCGCCCTGGTGCTGGCCACCGTTCTGGGGGGGCTGGCCTGTGCCGCTTCTGCCGCTCCGCTGACGTTTCTGAACCAGACCATCACCGCCAGCGTTCCCGCCAAGGATGTGCCCGCGCTGCGCAAGGCGGTGGGCGATGTGCTGAACCATGCCGCTGACAAAAGCACCACACAATGGACCAGCAGCCACGGCCCGCGCTCGCGCCAGGTGCAGATGGCACTGACCCCGCTGCAAACCAGCCAGACCCAGAAGGCCGATACCTGCCGCCTGCTGAATGTGGAAGCCAGCCGGCCCACCGGCAAGCGCAAGGAGGAGTGGCAGTTCTGGTTCTGCAAACAGGCCGACGGCACCTGGAAGGCCAGCGCCCAGTAAACACGCAGCCGGGTCGCCACTGCCCGGTGCGGCAGGCGGCCCGCTGGCTTGTCTGACAGAGCCCATCTGGCGATGGGAGGGAGAGAGCAATGACGAACAAGATGAATCGGCCGACTGCGCGCAAGCTGGCTGCGGCCATGTTGGCGGGCGTGCTGGGCCTCAGCAGCATCAGCAGCGCCATCGCCTGCACGCGGGTGGTCTACCTGGGTGCGAACGACCAGGTCATCACCGCGCGCTCGATGGACTGGAAAAACGACATCACCAGCAACCTCTGGGTCTTGCCGCGCGGCATGGAGCGCACGGGCCAGGCGGGGCCCAACTCGCTGCGCTGGACCTCGCGTTATGGCAGCCTGGTGACCTCGGGCTATGACGTCTCGACCACCGATGGCGTCAACGAAGCAGGGCTGAGTGCCAACCTGCTGTGGCTGGCCGAGTCGCAGTACCCCCCATTTGATGACAAGAGCAAGCCCGGCCTGACGATTGCCGCCTGGGCGCAGTATGTGCTCGACAACTTTGCGACCGTGGCCGAGGCCGTCAAGGCGCTGGAGCAGCAGCCCTTCACCATCGTCTCGGACAACGTACCCGGCGAAGACCGGCTCACTACCTTGCACCTGTCGATGTCGGACGCCAGTGGCGACAGCGCCATCGTCGAGTACATCGGCGGCCGCCAGGTCATCCACCACAGCCGCAGCTACCAGGTGATGACCAACTCGCCCACCTTTGACGAGCAGCTGGCGCTGAACAGCTACTGGAAACAGATTGGCGGCACCGTCATGCTGCCCGGCACCAACCGCGCTGCCGACCGTTTTGCGCGCGCCTCCTTCTACGTCAATGCCGTGCCCCAGGACCAGGAGCCCAACAAGGCGCTGGCCAGCGTGTTCAGCGTGATCCGCAATGTCTCCGTGCCCTATGGCATCACGACCCCGGACCAGCCCAATATCTCCTCGACGCGCTGGCGCACGGTCTTCGACCACAAGCGCAAGCTCTATTTCTTTGAATCGGCGCTCACGCCCAATACCTTCTGGGTGGACCTGAAGGCGCTGAACTTCAGCCGCGACACCGGCAAGGTGCTGAAGCTGGATCTGGGCCCCAACCAGAACCATGCGTTTGCCGGCGATGCGACCGGGGCTTTCCAGCCTTCGGCGCCGTTCAAGTTCCTGGGGTTGCAGTAAGGCGGTGCGCGGCGGCGTCAGCGCTGTGGCGATGCCGCGATGGCCTGGAGCAGCTCCGCTGCTTCCGAAGGCTTGCGGATCTCCAGCCACTGCAGATGCGCAAACTGCGCATCATTGCGCAGCGCCGCAAACTTGCGCTGGTTGTTGGCATAGGTGGTCCAGGCCCACAGCAGGATCGAATCCTTGGAGAACAAGGCCATCGCCAGCGACTCCCGGTTGCCGTGCGACAGGCGCTGGCGCGTGATGCTGTGCCGGAGCGTGCGCCAGAGCAGGCGCGAGAAAACCGTGAAGCGGCTGTAGTTGAGCCACACGACATGGGTGGCTTGCGGCCAGAGGATATCGCGCACATCGCTGTAGTTGCCATCGGCCACCCAGCGCTCGCCCTGCGTGGCCTGCGCCACCCCCTGCCGGAATTGCTCCGTCGGCACGGCCTGCCAGTCCGGTCCCCAGTACAGCGCGTCCAGCTCGATATAGCGGGACGCCGTCAGGCCTGCCAGCGCTTGGGCGAGGGTTGATTTGCCTGCACCACTTGTGCCTACCACCAGATAGCGCATCTCCATCCTTTGCCGGGTTGTGGCCCGCTGTGCTGCTCGCGGACAAAGAGGGGGATTCTAGCCAAACCCTTGGCCTGGAATAGCGCAGCTCCAGCAACGATGCCGGTCGCTTGTACTTAGGTCGTCCGGTACTGGCGGCTCGACACGCTGATGGAGTTGCCATCCGGGTCCTTGGTGTTGGCGAAGGCATAGCCATGGGCCTGGTGCACCGTGCCAAATGCCAGCCCCCGGGCGGCAGCCTGGGCCACAAACTGCTCAACGTCTGCCACGCTAAAGCTGAGCTTGAGCACTGCAGAGCCAAACTTCAGGCTCTTGGCAGCCTGGTGGATCAGGATCTCCGCGCCGCCGTGCAGGGGCTGGAGGCTGATCAGGCCATCGACCACCTTGCAGTCAGAGGCATAGCCAAAATGCTCGACATAAAAGCGCGCCGTGCGTTGCATGTCTTTGGCGTAGATGAGCAGGGTGTTGAGCGCGATGGTCATGGCGGGCCATTATGGCAGCGGCATCGCTGGGGCGCTTGCATTGTCAGCACACGGTGGCTGGCGCTTGCGCACTGCATGGCCCGCGCATTGGCCTGGCCTTGCACGCAGATGCGCCCACCGCCGGCTGGTTTCGGCCCGAGGATGCGGCGCCTCCCTCCAGCGCTGCCGACTATTTGCGCCTGGTCTCCTCGCTCTGGGACAGCTGGCCACTGGACGCGCTCATTGGCGATACCGAAGGCGGCCGCTAGGTGGATGCCGACCGCATCGTGCGCATAGCAGATCCCGTCTACACCCATATCGGCGGCCCGCTCACGCTGCCCACCGATACCCAGGGCAAGCCCCCGCTGCTGCTGCTTTCGCCCCACGGCGCGGAGGCTTCTACCGGCCCTTCGGTGGACCTTCAGCTCAACGAGACCGCGTCGGGGTCAGGCCATTTCGTGAGCGGCCCCGTAAGCCTGCGCACCGGAGCGCCATCGCTGGACGCCGTCCTCGCCTGGCCCCTCGAAGTCCATGCGCGGGCGCAACGCGCATCGATACGCGAAGCCCTGCAGTTGCCCGCAGGACGTATTGCTGCTGTGGTGCAGACGCCGGTTTTCAAGGATGCTGCGGCGGCGGTGCGGGTGTGAGGGGTGGCACGGCGGGATGAGGTTTCCCCATATCCCCTTGGTGCTGATGGTCCGCAAGGAACACCTGACCAAGGACGATCGGTGTCAAGGATGACCTGGTTGGATGTTGCTGATGATTGAAGGGAGTTCTGCATCGATTTTTATTTTTCACTTGTTGGTTTTGTTGCAGGTGATGATCCAGCCACCGGCGCCCACCCTTTGACATGCTCCACCAAGGCCCTTAACTTGCGCGGCTGGTTTCTGCGACTGGGGTAGTAGAGGTAAAAGCCGGGGAAGTAGGGCAGGTAGCTGTCCAGCACCGAGACCAGCTCGCCGCGTTCCAGGTAGGGCGCAAAGGTCTCTTCCATGCCGATGGTGATGCCGCCATCGGCCAGCGCGGTGCGCACCATCAGCAGCATGTCATTGGTGGTGACACGGGGGGCGACCGCGAGGCTGAAGTCGCGGCCGTTTTCCTGGAATTCCCAGCGGTAGGGGGCGAGCTCCAGCTCGGCGCGCCAGCCGATGCAGCGGTGGCCCAGCAGGTCATGGGGGTGCTGGGGCGTTCCGTGTGCGGACAGGTAGGCAGGGGTGGCGACGACCACCTGGCGTTGCGGCCCCGTCAAGGGGATGGCGATCATGTCCTGCTCGATGACTTCACCGAGGCGCAGGCCGGCATCGAAGCCACCTGCAATGATGTCGGATTCGTCATCGGTGACGGTGACATCCAAGGTGATATGCGGGTGGGCGGCGGCAAAGGCGCTGATCAAGGGGCCGGACAGAAAGCGCTCGGCGATAGAGGTGACCGCCACGCGCAGCAGCCCGCGCGCCGGGCCTTCTTCAGATACTTCTTCAAGCGCCACCTTTACGGCAGCCAAAGGGCCGCTGATTTGCTGGTGCAGCGTCTGGCCAGCCTCGGTCAGGCGCACATGGCGGGTGGTGCGGTGGACCAGGGCGATGCCCAACTGGTCTTCCAGCTTGCGCATGGCCTGGCTGACGGCAGAGCGCGTCACGCCGAGCTGGTCGGCCGCTGCACGGAAGTTTTGTGCGTTGGCCACCGCCAAAAAGCAGGGGAGCAACTGGAGTTCGTCTTTCATTGGTTAGAAAGTCTAACCGAATTGTGCAGCATTGGTGCACTTCTCTGATCAAGCCAAGCTGCCTACAGTTTGAACTTTCCAACGCCATTGCAGAAAGTTCTCCATGAAAAACTTGCTCGACAAAGTCATTTTGATCACTGGTGCCAGCAGCGGTATCGGTGAGGCCTCTGCCAAGCTGCTGGCCGCGCACGGCGCCACCGTCGTGCTCGGCGCCCGCCGGGTCGACAAACTGGACCAGATCGTGGCCGATATCCAGAACGCAGGCGGTGTGGCCGAAGCGCTGGCGCTGGATGTCACCCAGCGTGCGCAGCTGCAGGCCTTTGCGGACCATGCGCTGAATCGCCATGGGCGCATCGATGCCATCATCAACAACGCCGGCGTGATGCCCTTGTCACCGCTTGCCGCATTGCGGGTGGACGAGTGGGACTGGATGATTGATGTAAACATTCGTGGTGTGCTGCACGGCATTGCGGCGGTGCTGCCCGCCATGCGCCAGCAGGGCTTTGGGCATGTCGTGAACATTGCCTCCATCGGTGCGCATGCGGTGTCGCCCACTGCCGCAGTTTACTGCGCGACCAAGTACGCGGTATGGGCCATCTCGGAAGGCCTGCGGCAGGAAAGCAGCGACATCCGCGTGACCACGATCAGCCCCGGGGTGACGGAGTCGGAGTTGGCGGAAACCATCACGGATGCCGCTGGCCGCGAAGAGATGAAGGAGTTCCGCAAGGTGGCCATCAGCGCATCGGCGATCGCACGGGCCATCCATTTTGCGATCTCGCAGCCGGCGGATGTGGATACCAGCGAGATCATCATGCGGCCTACGGCGAGCCCGCATTGAAGCTGTTTGTTGCCTCCGGCCTGACAAGGCCAGCACAACAGCTCCCGTTTTTAAAAAAGGCCGTGCCCCGCCGGATAGTGGGCACGGCTTGGTTGGTTTCTGTAGCCCATGCGCGCTTTAGTGCCGGCTGTGGCCCTTTACCAGTACCCAAAAAACGTCTGGCCTTTGGCCGATGGATGCTTTCGATGTGATCGGCGTGCGCCAAACCAGCCCACGGCCGCCAATGCTGCACTCAGCAAAGCCACGAGCCATTGGTTGAGCACCGGGACCGCTTGGGGGGTGGGGGCTCGGGGCGTCACCTCAACGGCTGACGATGGGGGCGTGGTTTCGCCGTTGGAGAGGTGGGCCACGGCCTGGCAGGAGTAGCTGACGCCATTGGCCAGCCCATTCAATGCCACTGGTGGAGTTACCGCCTGTGCCTGTATGTTCCCCGCCGATGAGGTGCATTGCACGTCATAGTTCAACACGCTTACTCCCGCTATCAACGGGGCCGGCGGGTCGATGGCCAACGTGATGGTTTTGTCGCTGGCCGTTGCGCTGGTGATGGTCGGTGCCGTTGCTGCGGCAAGCTTCAAAACCACCTGTGCCTGTGTGCATGGCAATGCTCCGCCGGGCCCGGCGCAGACTTGGTATTCGAAGCCAGTACCTGAAAAGCCGGCGGCCGGAGTGAAGCTGAAGCTTCCGTCAGGGTTGAGGGAGACGTTGCCTTGCGATGGTGCCGGTGCAGACACAAGCGTGTATTCAGCATCGCTGAAGGCATGGGGGTCATTGAGGCGAACACTGTCGTTGATCACGCCATTCACCACGAACTCGTCGTCGGCGGCCGTTATCGGAGTGAGGCCCGTGATGACCATATCCCGGAACTGTTGATTCTGGCTGGCGCCCCCGGTTGATGCGCTCAGTCCCAGTTTGAAGCTTGCGGGGACGGCGTTGATGCCATTAATGGGTGTTCCGCCAATGACAATATCTTTGCTCCAGATTTCGACGCCATCGATGGAAACCGTCAAGCGGATATCGGGTGCAGGCGTGATCGTCACACGAACATGCTTGGGCGCTGATCGGTTGGCAGATAGGTTTCCGCTGTAGGGCATCTCTCCCAGCCATGGGTTACTGCTGCTGGAGCCACGCATACCCAGATGGTTTGACGATGTGCCGAAGCCGGAATTTCCCAAACCTCCACCATAGCGGTCAAATCCCAAACCGACATAGGCACCCAGCATGGTGTTGTAGCCCAGCTGTGAGCCGCCGAGTCCCAGATTGGCGGCTTGGCTTCCATCCATCAGGAACACCGTGAACCCATCTCCTTGACCAAATGCCGGTGTCAGAGAGCCGCCATTGTTGGTCGATAGGTACATGGCGTAATCAAATTCGACATCCAGGCCGGCAGCACTGCTAACGGGGGAGTTGAATACTGCGGCCCCGATTTGGCTCCCCGCATTTGGTGTTATTTCGAGCCAGCCGTTACCTGCACTGTCATTGTCTGCCCCTACTGCCGTAGACGGTGTTGGTGACGCTGTGAGCCTGGCTGAGCCCAACAAAGACCATGCGGCAGCCTGGTCACTTCTGAATGGCTCCGAGACAAACGTCTGTGCATTTGACGCTGCGCCGAAAACGAAGAGTGCTGATACAGCGATGGACTTTGAGATCGGTGTCATGACTTGGCCAGAATCCTTGATGGACTTTGTTTGGAAATGTAACTTTAAATTTTCTTTCCGCCCATTCCTGTTGTCAATCGCTTAAATCAGTGAAAGGGAATACCCTGGGTTATGTTGAAAAAGCACGCGGAGAATTTCTCAATACCGTTGTATGTCGTCAAGATGAAAATATGCGGTGGGATGCCGCATGCATTATTAAAAAATACTCACCGAAAATCCCGGCTCCGAATCCGCAGGCTGTCAAACCAATCCGACACATCCCGCAGCTGGTGCGCGATCAGGTTGCCGACCTCGCCGCTGCGCTGCCAGCGGCCTTGCACGGCCAGGAACTGAGAGTGCAGCAGCGCGTCGCGCTGGGCGCTGCGCAGGTGGGGCCAGCAGATGACTTGCAGGTTGCCGGTTTCGTCTTCCAGGGTGATGAAGATGACGCCTTTGGCGGTGGGCGGCTGCTGGCGCAGGGTGACGATGCCGCAGGCGCGCACCCAGCTGCCGTCGCGGGCTTCGCGCAGCTCTGCCTGGGTTTGGAAGCGGTGGCGCTGCAGGCGCTCGCGCAGCAAGGCCATGGGGTGGCGGCGCAGGCTCAGGCCCAGCGCGGCATAGTCCCAGTGGATGTCTTCCTGCTCGCTGGCGGCGGGCAACTGTAGCTCGTCTTCGTCGATGGGGGCGGCGCGCAGCAGGCGGCTGTGGTGCAGCGGCGCGGAGGCCTGCCAGAGCTGGTTGCGGCGGTGGCCTTCGAGGCTGGCCAGTGCGTCAGCGGCGGCCAGGTACTTCATCGCCGGGGCATCGAGCTGGGCGCGGCGTGCCAGGTCCTGGGCGCTGACAAAGGGGGCGGCTTCGCGGGCCTGCAGCAGGCGCGCGGCCTGCGTCAGCTGCAGCTGCTTGACCAGGCGCAGGCCCAGGCGCACGGCGGGATAGGGGCCGCTGGAAGGCTCGGTGCTGCAGTCCATGCCGCTGTGCATCACATCGACGGGCAGTACCTGCACGCCATGGCGCTTGGCATCCTGGATCAGCTGGCTGTTGCTGTAAAAGCCCAGCGGCTGGCTGTTGATCATGGCCACCAGAAACTCGGCTGGGTAGTGGCATTTGATCCAGGCGCTGAAGTACACCAGGATCGCAAAGCTGGCGGCATGGCTTTCAGGGAAACCGTATTCCGAAAAGCCCTGGATCTGCTGAAAGATCGACTCGGCAAAGGCCTGCGAGTAGCCGTTGCCGGTCATGCCGTTGATGATCTTGTCGTAGTACTTTTGCAGGTTGCCGGTGCGGCGCCAGGCCGCCATCGAGCGGCGCAGCTGGTCGGCCTCGCCGGCGCTGAAGCCGGCCGCATCGATGGCGATCTGCATCACCTGCTCCTGGAAGATGGGCACGCCCAGGGTGCGCTCCAGCGCCGGGCGCAGCAGCTCGCTTTCGTACTGCACTTTCTCCAGCCCCTGGCGGCGGCGCAGATAGGGGTGGACCATGCCGCCCTGGATGGGGCCGGGCCGCACCAGCGCGACCTCGATCACCAGGTCGTAGAACGCTCGCGGCCGCAGGCGCGGCAGCATGCTCATCTGGGCGCGGCTCTCGATCTGGAAGACGCCGATCGTGTCGGCCGCGCAGATCATGTCGTAGGTGGGTTCGTCGCCGTGCGGGATATCGCCCAGCGCAAAGCTGCGGCCCTGGCGTGCGCCCACCAGGTGCAGCATTTTTTGCAGCGCGGTGAGCATGCCCAGCGCCAGCACATCGACCTTGAGCAGGCCGACGGCATCGAGGTCGTCCTTGTCCCACTGGATGACGGTGCGGTTCTCCATGCTGGCGCGCTCGATCGGCACGATGCGCGAGAGCGGGCCGCGCGTGAGCACAAAGCCGCCCACATGCTGGGACAGGTGGCGCGGAAAATCGCGCAGGGTCTCGACCAGCTCCTGCAGCTGGCGCACGGCCAGGTCGCCCGCCTGCAGGCCGCACTGGGCCAGCGCTTCGGCCCGCAGCAGCTCGTCGTCCCAGCGCGAATGGTCGCGTGCCAGCAGGTCAATGCTGGGCAGCGCAAAGCCCAGCGCCTTGGCCACATCGCGGATCGCGGATTTGCGCCGGTAGCGGATGACCACGGCGGTGAGGCCGGCGCGGTGCAGGCCGTATTTCTTGTACAGGTACTGGATGACCTCTTCGCGCCGGGCATGCTCGAAGTCCACATCAATATCGGGCGGCTCGTTGCGCTCCTTGCTGATGAAGCGCTCGAACAGCACCCGGGTCTTGTCTGGATCGACCTCAGTGATCTGCAGGCAATAGCAGACCGCCGAGTTGGCGGCCGAGCCCCGGCCCTGGCAGAGGATGTCCTTGCTGCGGGCAAAGCGCACGATGTCGTAGACGGTCAGAAAGTAGTGCTCGTACTGCAGCTCGGAGATCAGCGCCAGCTCTTTCTCCAAGGTGGCCTGCACCTTCGGCGGCGTGCCTTGCGGCCAGCGGCGGGCCGCCCCTTCGTAGCTGAGCTGGCGCAGGTAGGCCGCCGGTGTGAGCTGGGGCGGCACCACCTCGTCGGGGTACTGGTAGCGCAGCTCGGTCAGCGAGAACTGGCAGCGCGCTGCAATGCCCAAGCTAGCCTCCAGCAGATCGGGCGGGTACATCTGCGCCAGCCGCAGCCGGCTGCGCAGGTGCTGCTCGGCATTGGGCTGCAGCGCGTAGCCGCAGTCGGTCAGCGGTGTGCGCAGGCGGATGGCGGTCAGCACATCCTGCATGGGCTTGCGCGAGCGCACATGCATGTGCACATTGCCGGCGGCTACCAGCGGCGCGCCGCTGCTGCTGCCCGCTGCGCGCATCTGCGCCAGCCAGGCCTCGTCGCCCAGGCTGCGGTCCAGCTGCACGGCCAGCCAGCAGCGGCCGGCAAAGTGCTGCTGAAGCCAGGCGGCCTGGGCCTCGATCTGCGCCGGGCTGGCCTGGCGGCTGGGGGCCAGCAGCAGCAGGCAGTCTTGCAGCGCGCGCGGGTGGATGGCTGATTGCGCCAGCGCATAGCTGCCCTTGGGTGATTTGCGCCGCAGCTGGGTGATGAGGGCGCAGAGGTTGCCATAGCCATGCAGGTTGCAGGCCAGTGCCACCAGGGTGAAGGCGGGCGCGGCCGCATCGCTGGGCTGCACCTCAAACTGCGCGCCGACGATCAGCGGCAGCCCGCAGTCACGTGCGGCGACATGGGCACGCACGATGCCGGCGAGCGAGCATTCATCGGTCAGGGCCAGCGCGCGGTAGCCCTGGGCGTGGGCGCGCTCGACCAGCTCATGCGGGTGGCTGGCGCCGCGCAGAAAGCTGAAATTGCTCAGGCACCACAGCTCGGCGTAGTGGGGGATGGTGAGTTTGGGACGCGTGGCCATGGCTCTAGACGGGTGCGGCGCTGCTCAGGCAAAACGGCCATGCAGAAACCAGGCGCCGCTGTTGGCGGACAAGCGGGTGTGGAAGATCCACAGCAAGCCGGCATGCGGGCTGTGGGCGACCCAGTAATCGCGCAGCGCGGTGTGGGCGGTTTGGGTGATGGGGGCGGGTTTGGGCGGGCTTTCGCGGTCATTGCGGTGATCGCGGTGGTCGCTGCCGGGGGCCGCCTCGTCGATGTGGGTGTCTCCATCCGCATCGCTCACCGGCAAAAAGCCGGGGCTGCGGTGCCACCAGCCGCCTTCAATGCGTTGCGGGCCCAGCAGCAATTGCAAGGGGCCGTGGTAGAGCGGCCGGCTCTGCTTGTCCTGCAGCAGTTGCAGCGGCGTGGGCAGCAAGAAGCTGGGTTGGGCAAGGGGCGGCACATGGAGTGGTACATGGGGCTGTGCAGCGGGTGGGGCGGCCTTGGCCTTGCCGGCGGGCTGCGCGGGCAGCCACTGCACCTGCCACTCGGGGCGGTGGTCGGGCCGCAGCAGCGGGCGCTGCACCTGGTCGGCACCCAGGCGGGCGGTGATGCGTTCCAGCACCTGCTCCAGGCTTTCGCCATCGGCGGTTTTGTCAGGCAGCAGGCTGGCGCTGCGCTCTTGCAGCGCTTCGGGCGTATCGGCATGCAGGCTCAACTCGCCCACCGGGGCTTGCAGTTCCACATGGGCCAGGTGCTCCTGCAGCAGGCGGCACAGGTGCTGCAGGTCGCGCGTGGTGCTGGCGGTGTGGATGGTCAGCTCGCCGCCATCGCCCACATGGCGGGAGCGCATCGCATCGTGGCACCAGCGCAGCCGAAAGCTGCGCACGCCTGCACGCTGGGCAGCCAGCCAGCCGCACAGCTGCAGCAGCAGGTGGCGCGCACCCTGCATCAGCGCATCGGCCTGGTCGATGCGCATGGGCAGCTCCAGCCGGGCATCGAAACGGGCAGGCAGGCTGATCCAGGAGTAGCGGTCGGGCAGCAGGCCATGGGCCTGGTCGAGGGCGGTCAGGATGCCGGTATCCATGCGCCGGGCCAGCGCCCCCCGGGGCAGTGCATGGACGGCGCCCAGGCTCTGGCAGCCCAGCTGGCTCAGCAGCTCGGCATGCCGGGCCACCGCATCGATGGCATGCAGCGGCAAAGGGGCCAGCACCTGCGGCAGCGGCTGGCCCATGCCGTGGCGGATACCGCAGCGCGCCAGCGCAATCGCGGCCAGGCTGGTGGGGGCCCAACTGATGGCCTGCACGCCCAGCTCGCGGCTCTCGCGCAGCAGGCGCCGGGCCAGTGGCTGGCGTCCGCCAAACAGGCGCTCGCTGGCCGACAGCTCCAGCACCAGTGCATCGCCAAAAACCGTGTCCGATGGCACGCAGGCCAGGCGCGGCGTGAACTGCTGCGCCCACAGCGCCAGGCCTTGCATATCGGCCAAGGGCGTGGCGTGGGCAGCTTCAGTGGAGCAGGCTGGACTGGCGCGCGCGCTGGCTGCGGGGCAGGGGAAGTGGGGCAGCAGGGCGGCCCAGATCGGTGTCATGGTATGGCAAGCTAAGGGCAGTGTTGGAGGAGGAGACGGAAACGGCAGCGGTGACCGGTTGGGGCAGCGGCGCGGTGCCAGGCCACAGCCGGGCGGGCAGCACGGCTTGCAGGCTGGGCGGCACGGCAGGCAGCTCCAGCGTGCCCTGGTGCACGGGGCCCCGGCGTTTGAGCAGCTGCAGCTGCAGTGACCACGGCTGGCTGCTGCGCACCAGCAGCCGCAACGGGGCGGCGGAGGCCTGGTGCTGGCTGCTCTCGGGTCGAAAGACAAAGACGGGCCCTTCAAACTGCTGGGCACTGATTTGCAGGCGGCGTATCTGCTCGGGCTGCACCTGGGGCAGCCAGGCCAGCAAGGCCGCTGCGGCATTGGCTTTGAGCAGTTGCTCCAGCGCCCAGAGCTGGTCTTGCGGGCGGCTGCTGTGTATCCATACCAGTTGCCCGGGCGCCAGGCCGCTCTGGGCCAGCCCGCTGGCGTGGGGCGGCAGTGGCGGGCCCAGCGCGATGACGGGCTTGTGCGCTGGGCACTGCTGCAGGCCTCGGCCGGTCAGGCGCCACTCCAAGGTGCCGGCCTGGGGCTGCAGCACCTCGGTCAGGCACTGGCTGGGCCAGCCCTTGCCCGGCAGCTCGGCATCGAGTGCATCCCAGCCAGTGGGGATGCCCGCCATCGGCGCGCGCACCATGTGATCGCCCCGCCAGAGCTGGGCGTTCACCGCGGGCGGCAAGGACAGGGCATCGAGTTTGGGCATGACAAATAACTGTATATATGTACAGTATAAGAGCTAGCGCAGCGGCAATGTGTAACAAGCGCCGGGCAAGCCGCGGGCGACTGGGCTGGAAAGTGAGTGTCTGCCTTTCAAAACAACCCCCTGCAGCTTTCTTTTGAAGCTGACAGCCAGCCCGGGTAAGATCGCGGTACATGCAAATACCAGAACCCCACGACTCTGCCGACCGCCCTGCGCCGCCGTCTTCTGCCGCCTCTGCACGGCGTGCGGCGGTGGTCGATGGGGTGGCCGTCGATGGCCTGACGCCAGTGCCGCACCTGGAGCGCAAGGCCGGGGCATTGCTGCTGTTTACCCTGCTGCTGATCCTGGGCTCGGCCTTTTATCTGATGTATGCGCGCGGCGTCTTCGAGCCCAAGCAGTCGCTGATCCTGACGGCCGATGATTCCGAGGGTGTCTCCATCGGTCTGGACATGACCTTCTCCGGCTTTGCGATTGGCAAGGTCAGCAAGATCGAGCTGGCGCCCGATGGCACGGTGCGCATCCATGTGGATGTGCCCGAGAAAGATGCGCACTGGCTGCGCAGCAGCAGCGTGTTCACCTTGGTCAAGGGCCTGGTAGGGGGCACGACGATCAAGGCCTATTCGGGCATTCTGGACGACCCGCAGCTGGAGGATGGCGCGGTGCGCGCGGTGCTGTCGGGCGATGCGACGGCCGAGCTGCCGCAGCTGATGAGCAATGCCCGCCAGCTGCTGGAGAACCTGAACATGATGACCTCGGCTGGCTCGGCCTTGGGTGGCACCCTGGAGCAGCTGCGTGACCTGAGCACCAAGCTCAACGGCCCCAGCGGCGCGCTGGGCGTGGTGATGGGTGGGGACGCCGAGGCGCGCAAGATATCGCAGACCCTGGACCGCACCAACCAGCTGCTGGCGCGCCTCGATGGCCTGGCCAAGAATGCCGACAAGCAGGTGTTTGGTGCCGATGGCGTGATGCCCGAAGTGCGCGCCACGGTGCAGCAACTCAATGCCGTGCTCGGCGATGTGCGCGGCAGCCTGAAGAAGGTGGATGCGGTGCTGGTGGAGGCCCAGGCCGTGGGCGCCAATGCCAAGGATGCCACCAGCCAGCTGGGTGATTTGCGTGCCGATGTGGAGGCCAATCTGCGCAAGGTCGAAGGCATGCTGACCGAGCTGAACCGCAAATGGCCGTTTGCCAAAAAGGATGCCGAGGTGCGACTGCCATGAGTACCGCGATTGCCATCACCGCCCGCCTGGCCGCAGCCTTGCTGGCCGCCGCTGTGCTGGGCGGCTGCGCCAGCGGCAAGAAGGCGCCCGACTGGGCGGTCAACGAACAGGGTGCTGCCGAACGCGCGACCGATGCCTACCTGTCAGGCAACCAACGGGTGGCGGAGGCCGAATGGCGGCGTGCGCGTGAAGAGGTGAGCCGCACGGCCCGGCCCGATCTGCTGGCCCGGCTGGAGCTGGCGCGCTGCGCTGCACAGGTAGCTGCCTTGGAGGCTGCCCCTTGCACGGGCTTTGAGGCCGTGGCCCAGGATGCTGCCGATGCCGAGCAGGCCTATGCCCGCTATCTGCAGGGCCAGTTGGCTGCTGGCGATGTGGCGCTGCTGCCCAAGGCCCAGCAGGCAGTGGCGCCGCTGGCGCCTGAGCAAGCAGCCGCTGCGCTGGCCGCTATGGAAGACCCGCTGTCGCGCCTGGTCGCGGCCGGCGTGCTGGCGGTGCGCGGACCGGTGCCGATGGCGGTCGTCACCCAGGCGGTCGATACCGCCTCTGCCCAAGGCTGGCGCCGTGCCGTGATGGCCTGGCTGATCAACCAGCAGCGCCTGGCGCGCGCGTTGGGCGATACGGCACTGGCCGACCAGGTGCAGCGCCGCCTGGACCTGCTGCAGGCCACGCAGAAGTAAGCCTGCTGCCGCTACAGCGCTGCATCCCCTCCCACTGACTGGCTCGTCGTCGTATCGGGCGCTGGCTCTGGCTGCGTGCCGGGGTAAGGGTGCTCGGGGTTGCCGGGGTAGGGGTGTGCCGGCTCGCTGGGATAGGGATGCTGCGGGTTGCCTGGGTAGGGGTGCAAAGGGCTGGGCTCATACGTGCCCGGCTCACCAGGCGCCGGCTGCGGCTGGCCGGGAATGGGGGGCTGGGCAGGGGACGGACTGGGCTCGTAGGGTTGGGGCATGGTGGCTCTCCTGGTGCAGCTGGTGGAGTCGTTGGCGCACCGGCGCATACGGCTGGATTCAGCATGGGGCAAAAGCCCAGTGTTGCAAGCGCAGGGGCCAGGCCGTGTAGGTCTGCGTAGCGCGCGGGGGTACGCCCAGTGCCGTTACGCCATGTGTGAAGCGGAACAATGTATTGGGAAGCGTTTTTCCGACAGGCAGCGCTGTGCGCCAGAGCTACTCTGAAAGCCTGTTCAGCGATTGGAGGACGCCATGCGCCACCTGCACCCCATGTTTCTCGCCCTGGTAGGGGCCCAGGCCCAGAAGCCCGTTCCCACCACCCCCAAGAAGCCACGGCCAGGCGGCGGTGGCCCGCCCGCCGATGGTGACCCTTCCCAATGACGGAGCCCGGCAACGCGGTGGGGCCATGACCACGGACCGCCCCATACCGCCTCCGCCCTCATCCCTGCCTGCACCCACCCAAGGAGTTTTGTGATGCCCCAAGGAGATAAATCCGCTTATACCGATAAGCAAAAACGCATGGCTCGCCATATCGAGAAAAGCTACGAGAAAAAAGGCGTCTCGGAAGACGAGGCTGCCTCACGCGCCTGGGCCACGGTGAACAAGGAAACCGGTGGCGGCAAGCGCTCCGGATCCGGCCGGGGCAAGGCAACAGGGCCGGGCTCGCAGCTCGCAGCCGCGCGCTCGGCAGCTGCTAAGAAAGCCGCCGCCAGCCGCAGCCCCGAGGCGCGATCCGCATCGGCTAAAAAAGCAGCGGCCACCCGCAAGCGCAACGCCGCTGCCAAGAAGAACTAAGAACAGGCCAGCCACCGGGTGGTGTGCTGGCCTGTTGCGTTGCCGGTCTAGACCGGTTCCGGATCCTTCACCGGTGGCTCATGCCCGGGTTCCTCGATCGGCAAGGTGCTGTCGGGCGGATCGATGGGCTCGGGCTTGGGCAGATCCGGCGGTGGTGGCGCCACCGGCGGCTGAGGGGGCGTAGTGGGGGTTGGCATTGGCGGCCTCCTTTCTGCCTTCTTTGTACTGCGCGGTGCGGCGGCCGTATGTCGGACAAGCTTGTCAGCGGGTAAGTGCATGTAGGGCTGTCGAGGTTGATGTTGCAGTGGTCTGCCGCTGCGCGATGCCGTTTCATTTTTTCCAAAGTTCAAGATCCAAGGAGTTTCAGCATGAGCCCATCCAACAGTCCATCCCAAAAGAGCGTCAGCAAGAAGCCTCCGCCAGAAAAGCGCTCGGTCGAGGAAGTGGTGGCTGCGCAGCAGCGCATCCAGCAAGAGCAAGGCCAAAACGACGCGCGGGACAAGGCGGCCAAAGCGTCCAAAAAAGCCAAGAGCAGCAAGGACGATAAAACCAGCAAAAAGACCGCACCCGGCCCCGGCCATGAGGTGCCCACGCCACCGATGCCCGGCAAAAAGCTGGCCAAGCCCGGCCTTGAGAAAGCGCTGGATCTGCAGCCGCTCTATCTGGCAGAAAACTACCGGGGCAGCGGCAAGCTGGAGGGCAAGACGGCGGTCATCACCGGCGGAGACTCGGGCATTGGCCGGGCGGTGGCGGTGCTGTTTGCGCGCGAGGGCGCCAATGTGGCGATCCTCTACCTGAACGAGCACGACGATGCCAAGGAAACCTGCCGCCTGATCGAGGAGGAGGGCCAGCAGAGTCTGGCGATTTCCGGCAATGTGCAGGACCCGCAATTTTGCGAGCAGGCGGTCAAGCAGGTGCTGAAGAAATTTGGTGCGCTCAATGTACTGGTCAACAACGCGGCATTCCAGCAGCATGCGGCCGACATTGAAGACCTGAACATCGAGCGGCTGGACGAGACCTTCCGCACCAATATCTTTGGCTACTTCCACATGGTCAAGGCGAGCATTCCTTATCTGCAGCGGGGTGATGCCATCGTGAACACCGGCTCGGTCACGGGCCTGAGCGGCAGCAAGGAGTTGCTGGACTACTCCGCAACCAAGGGTGCCATCCATGCGTTCACCAAGGCGCTGGCCCAGAACCTGATGGAGCGCGGCATCCGCGTGAATGCGGTGGCTCCTGGCCCCGTGTGGACGCCCTTGAACCCGGCCGACAAGGACGCGGAGGACCTGCGCGAGTTTGGTGCCGACACCCAGATGGGCCGCCCCGCGCAGCCCGAGGAGCTGGCACCCGCCTATGTGTTTCTCGCGTCGCAGGTGTGCTCCAGCTATATCTCAGGCATTGTGCTGCCGGTAACGGGCAGCGTGGGTGCATCCTGACCACGGGCGCAGGATCGCTGGCAACCTGTTGGCCTGCACCCGACCTGGTGTTGGCCCAGGTGTTGGCGCAGGCACCTGGTGGCGCTTGCTTGTTGCAAGCCACGGATGCTTGAATTGATAATGAGAATGCATTATCATTTAAGCATCTGTTGCCGTTTTGGAGAAGCACTGCATGCAAGTTCTGTCGTCCCTCAAGGAAGCCAAGAAGCGCCACCGTGATTGCCAGGTGGTCAAGCGGCGTGGCCGCATCTATGTCATTTGCAAGTCCAACCCCCGCTTCAAGGCGCGCCAGGGCGGGGCAAAGAACAAGCACAAGCGCTGAGACGCCCAGGCTTTGCATGGGCCGGCGGCCCATGCGCGCAGCGGAAGCGATGAATGCAGGCCGCTCACCGCCCTGTGCAGCGCAGGGCGGGGCCTTCAGCCAGCGCTGGGATGCTGCTGTGCATCCTGTTTCTGGCGCGCTTTTTCGGCCAGGATGTCGAACTCCTTGCGCAAGGCGTCCAGCTCCTCTTCGTCCAGCTCTTCGAGCGACAGCATGCAGTTGCGGGCCGGCTCGATGGCGCGGATCAGTTCATCCAGTTTGATCTGCATGGCCTCGGTGTCGCTGTTCTGGGTGGACTGGATCAGGAACACCATCAAGAAGGTGACGATGGTTGTGCCGGTGTTGATCACCAGCTGCCAGGTGTCATTGAAGCCGAAAAACGGACCGCTGACCGCCCACAGCACAATCACCAGGACAGCACCGACAAAGCACACTGGCCGGCCACTGAACTTGGCGACGGCACGGGCAATTTTGTTGAAGGCGGAATGCTTGGTTTTCATGGGAGAACTCCTTCGATCGCAGATGGCGACCAGCATAGAACCAAGCGGCTGGGGCGAGGCTGCCTCCGCAGATCAAGTGGCTGTAGGAGGGCGGCGGCATTCCTGCTGCAGCCATTCGCCAAAGCGCTGGTAGCTCTCCATGTCGCTGCGCCAGGTGGGCGCGCAGAGGTAGTAGCCCAGTGGGCTTTCAAAGCGCTGGCCAAAGGGCTCGACCAGTTTGTGTGATGCCAGCGGCTCCTGCAGCAGGCAACTAGGGACCAAGGCAACGCCCAGGCCGCCAATGGCCGCCTGGATGATGAGGGTAAAGAGGTTGAAGCCGGGGCCGATGCGTGCCCCTTCATAGGGGCCGGCGTAGGCGGTGAACCAGTCGTCCCAGGAAGTGGGCAGCTCGATGTGCTGCAGCAGGCTGCACTGCTTGAGGTCGCTGAAATGCACGATCGGGTGCTGCTGCAGGTAGCTGGGCGAGCAGACGATGCTGGTCTCGCGCCCGATCAGGTACTGGGCATCGGCAATCGGCCAGTCGCCGTAGCCGTACTGGATGGAGGCATCGAAGCCATCGCCCGTCTCTGCGCTGTCGGTGGTGCTGTAGCGCACAAAGTGGATGGCAATGTGCGGGTTGCTGGCGCGAAAGCTCTCCAGCCGGGGAAACAGCCAGTTGGCCGCAAAGGTGGGCGCGACCGACAGGCTGAGCAGATGGGCGTTCTGCGCGGTGGAGATGACCTGGGTGGTGGCGCGTTCGAGCGATTCCATCGCCGGGCGCACGAGCTTGAGGTAGTTCTCGCCGATATGGGTCAGCGCCAACCCATGGCTGCGGCGCATGAACAGCGGGTGGCCCAGGTAGGCCTCCAGGCCCGCAATGTGGCGGCTGATGGCGCTTTGCGTGACGAACAGCTCCTTGGCGGCCTTGGAAAACGACAGGTGCTGCGCCGACAGCAGGAAGGCGTTCAGCTCGGAGATCGTGGGGCAGCGACGGCGCATGGGGTATGAGCTCCACTCATGACGGTAGAAAAAATTGGCAGATGCATGACCTCATGTCATTGCCACATATTGTTGCAGCTTGGCTAGAGTTCGGGGCATTAGAGGCAACCATGGCGCTGTGAACGCCAAATCCGATTATGCAATCCACCCTGATCCGCAATGCCAAGATTCTCGACACCCGGCATCTCGTATTGACTTCTACTCATACCATTTGGGTGCGCAACGGTCTGATCGAAAAGATCAGCGCCGAAGACTTCGAGGTGGCCGATGCCACCGTCATCGATGCCAAGGGGATGACCCTGATGCCCGGTCTGATCGACTGCCACGTGCACGTGATGGCCTCGGGCTTCAACCTGGGTGCGGTTGCCAATCTGCCCAATGCGCTGGCGCTGCTGCGCGCGCTGCCCATCATGAAGGGCATGATCGACCGGGGCTTTACCTCGGTGCGCGATGCCGGTGGTGCCGACTGGGCGCTGGCCGAAGGCGTGCGTACCCGCCAGGTGGCCGGCCCGCGCTTGTTCTGCGCCGGCAAGGCGCTGTCGCAAACCGGCGGCCATGGCGATTTCCGGGCGCGCAATGACACGCTCGACCCCTGCTCCTGCGCCTACAAGATCGGCAATATCGGCAAGGTGGTCGATGGCGTTGACGCCTGCCGCCTGGCGGTGCGCGAAGAGATCCTGAAGGGTGCCACCCAGATCAAGGTGATGGCCTCGGGCGGTGTGGCCTCGCCCAACGATCCGATCAACAACCTGGGCTTTTCGGTGTCGGAGCTGACCGCCATCGTCGAAGAGGCCCACAATGCGAACACCTATGTGATGGCCCATGCCTATACGCCCCAGGCCATCACCCGTGCCATCGAGTGCGGCGTGCGCACCATCGAGCACGGCAACCTGGTCGATGCACCCACCGCCAAGCTGATGCAGGAAAAGGGTGCCTACATGGTGCCGACCCTGATCACCTACGAAGGCCTGGCCAACGACGGCGCCAAGTACGGTCTGCCCGACGAATCGGTGCAAAAGATTGCCAAGGTGCGCACCAACGGCCTCAAGGCGCTGGAAGTGCTGGACGCCGCCGGCGTGAAGATGGGTTTTGGCAGCGATCTGCTGGGCGAGACGCACTACATGCAATCGGACGAACTGGTGTTGCGCGCCAAGGTGCTGGGCCATGCCAAGGTGGTGCAGCAGGCAACGCTCATCGGTGCCGAGATTCTGAACCACGAAGGCCTGCTGGGCGAAGTGGTGGAGAACGCCTATGCCGATTTGCTGCTGGTCGATGGCAACCCGCTGGAGGATGTATCGGTGCTGACCCGGCATGACACGGCGATCAAGCTGATCATGCGCGACGGCTTCATCCACAAGAACGCCTGCTGATGGGCCTTTGAGCGAGCACCACTCTATGTATAACGCTTCCGAACGTCTGGAGCGGCTGCCTTTCAGCCGCTTCCATTTCACCTTGCTCATCATTGGCGGCCTGGGCCTGGCCTTCGAGGCGCTGGATGCGGGCATCATCGCCTTCATCCTGCCGTCGCTGCGCGAACAATGGGGGTTGACCGGCATCCAGGCAGGCTGGATTGCCAGCAGCACCTACGTGGGCTTTCTGGTGGGGGCGCTGCTGTCGGGCATGCTGGGCGACCGCTTTGGCCGCAAGGTCGTGATGATGTGGGCGCTGGTGCTGTTTTGCGTGGCCACCTTCATCAATGCCTTTGCCACCAATTTCCATGAGTTCTACATCCTGCGCATGATTGCCGGTGTGGGCATGGGCGCCGAGGGTGCCATCGTCGCCCCCTACCTGGCGGAGTTTGTCAGCAGCCGCTACCGGGGCCGCTTCACCGGCGCGCTGGCGGGTTTTTTCTCCTTTGGGTTTGTGATGTCGGCACTGCTGGGTTACTTCATCGTGCCGATGAGTGCCGATGGCTGGCGCTGGATCATGGTCATCGCCTCGGTGCCGGTGGTGTTTCTGCTGTGGATGCGCCGGGCGCTGTTCGAATCGCCCCGCTGGCTGGAAGAGATGGGCCGCCATGAAGAGGCCAGCCGGATCTGTACCGCCATTGAAGCGCAGGTCCAACGCAGCAGCGGCAAGCCGCTGCCCGAACCGGTGAAGATGAGCCTGGCTGCAAAAGCAGCTGACTCCGCCGTGCAAGGCGCATGGGCCAAGCTGGCCACGTTGGTCAAGCCCCAGTACCTGCAAACCACCTTGGTGGTCTGGGTGTTCTGGATCACGGTGATGTTCTGCTACTACGCCTTCCTGGTCTGGATTCCGAGCCTGCTGGTGGCGCGTGGCTTTGCGGTGACCAAGAGCTTTTCCTTCACCATCCTGATCTACCTGGCGCAGATTCCCGGCTACTACTCGGCCGCCTACCTGAACGACAAGATCGGCCGCAAGTACACCATCCTGGCCTACATGCTGGTGTCCTGCCTGGCGGCGCTGGGCCTGGCCTTTGCCGGTGCCGACCAGGAGATCATCCTGCTGAGCATGCTGCTGTCCTTTGGCATGAACGGCGTGATCGCCGGCCAGTACACCTACACCTCGGAGATCTACCCGACCTCCATCCGTGCCACCGGCATGGGAACGGCCTCGGCGCTGGCGCGGGTTGGCTCGATTGCCTCGCCCACCATCGTGGGAGCCGCCTATCCGGTGCTGGGCTTTGGCGGCGTGTTTGCGCTAATGACCGGCGTGCTGTTTGTCGGCGGCATGGGCATCCTGCTGTTCGGCAAGAACACCCATGGCGTGTCTCTGGAAGGGATTCAGCAATGAGCACCACCCATGTCCTGGGCCGCCTGGCCCACACCCTGGGCCAGAGCAGCGATGCCGGGCGCCACTGGGCCGCGATTGCCGAGACCTGCCAGCAGCTGTTTGGCTACGGCCTGCTGACTGGCCTGGTTTACCTGCAGCAGGAAAAGCTGATGCGCCGCATCTATTCGTCCAACGAGGCCATCAGCCCGCTGGGCGGCTTCAAGGCCACCGGCAAGGGCCCCTGGTCGGACCGGGTGCTGGACCAGGGCCTGCCCTATATCGGGCGGGACGAGGCCGACATCCGCACCGTATTCTCCGAAGCCGAGGACCTGGTCGCCCGGGGCCTGCATGCGGTGCTGAACATTCCCGTCTGGTATGGCGGTGAGGTGCTGGGCTCCATCAATATCCTGGGCCCGCGCGGCGCCTACAACGATGTGCCTGAGGCGCTGATCCACCTGGTGGCCGGCGTCTGCGTGCCGGCACTGGCTTCGGCCCGTGAAAGCGCCCGCGAGGCGGCGCGTGGCATTGACAGCGCCAGCCTGCAAAGCGTCTGAGCGCCGGCTTGGCAGTACCGAAGCCCGCAAGGCCCCTGGCCCTGCGGGCTTTTATGCGCCTATGTGCCGCAAAGTACTGGCAGTGGCGCGCGCCAGACACAACACGCTCTAAAATCGCCGCCCATGGCTTCTAACAGTTCAGGGTTGTGGTCCTCGCCTGCCGTGCGCATGGGCGTGTCGATCAGCGTGGCAACCGGTTTATATGGCATCTCCTTTGGCGCGCTGGGGGTGGCGGCGGGCCTGTCGGTCTGGCAGACCTGCGCCTTGAGCCTGCTGATGTTTACCGGCGGCTCGCAGTTTGCGTTTGTCGGCGTGGTTGCAGGCGGCGGCGCGGGCGCTGCAGCCCTGGGCGCGGCCAGCCTGCTGGGGGTGCGCAATGCGGTCTACGGCATGCAGATGGCCGCCTTGCTGGGCCCGCGCGGACTGGCACGCCTGCTGTCGGCGCAGCTGACGATTGATGAATCGGCTGCCACCGCGCTGGGGCAGGCGGACAAGGAAGAGCAGAAGCGGGGCTTCTGGACCGCCGGCGTGGGCGTCTACCTGCTGTGGAACCTGTTCACCGCTGCGGGCGCCTTGCTGGGCAATGCCCTGGGCGACCCGGGGCGCTGGGGGCTGGACGGTGCAGCGGTGGCCGCCTTCATGGGCCTGCTGTGGCCGCGCCTGACGCACCGGGAGCCCATTGCGCTGGCGGTGGTGGCTGCCAGCATTGCGATGCTGGCGGTGCCCTGGGTGGCGCCGGGCGTGCCTATCTTGATTGCAGCGGTGGTGGGCGCCGTCTGGGGCTATCACTCGCGCAGCAGCGGCCCCGCAGGGCAGGGCGCCAGTACGCAGGAGGCCGCACGATGAACGCGATGGCAGACGTGGGCAACCACTGGTGGATCTGGGTGTTGCTGGCCAGCGCCGTGACCTATGGCACCAAGCTGCTGGGCTACAGTGTGCCGGCGCACTGGCTGCGCCACCCGCGCATGGCCCGGGTAGCAGGGGCGTTGACGATTGCGCTGCTGGCGGCCCTGACCGCCATGAACACCCTCGTCAGCGGCCAGCAGCTGGTGCTGGATGCCCGCCTGGCTGCGCTGGCGGTGGCCATCATCGCGCTGGCGCTGCGCGCGCCGTTTTTGCTGGTGGTGGTGCTGGGTGCGGCGGCATCGGCTTTGGTGCGGTTTTGGGGCTAAAAACCTAAAAGAAGTTATTGGGTATAATTGCAGGGTTTTGCATGGTGCAAGACGCACGTCGCAAGCTTTTCCGGCTGCGGCGCAAGTAACCAGAATGCCAGCGCAAGCCGGTGTTCCTATGAAGGAAAACACATGATCGCCGCATCTATCAAGGCCGAAGTTGTAAAGGCCAACGCACGTTCCGCTACCGATACGGGCAGCCCAGAAGTCCAAGTGGCTCTGCTGACCGCCCGCATCAACGAACTGACCCCTCACTTCAAGACGCACGCCAAGGACCACCACGGTCGCCGCGGCCTGCTGCGCATGGTGAGCCGTCGTCGTAAGCTGTTGGACTACCTCAAGTCCAAGGACGCTGACCGTTACACTGCACTGATCGCTAAGCTGGGCCTGCGTAAGTAAGCCCAGGGTGAGATGGAGACGCCTGAGTTAGTCCGCTAGCTCAGGCGTTTTTTACTTCAACGCCGCGCAAACAGAGCGAAGCTGTGTCATTCCAAGGGGGCTGAACCCCGGGTTCCAGGCCTTCAACCTCCCTGGAATGGCATCGTGTTCTGCATGCCGGCTCCTGCTGAAAACCGACAGGTTTTTGGCTGTTTAACCAGGAGCAATCTATGTCCATATTCAACAAGGTCACCAAGACTTTCCAGTGGGGCCAGCACACGGTCACCATGGAAACCGGTGAAATCGCCCGCCAGGCTTCCGGCGCGGTGCTGGTCAACATCGACGACACCGTGGTGCTGGCTACGGTGGTGGGCTCCAAGATCGCCAAGGCCGGTCAGGACTTTTTCCCGCTGACCGTTGACTACATCGAGAAGACCTACGCTGCAGGCAAGATCCCTGGCAGCTTCTTCAAGCGCGAAGCCAAGCCCAGCGAACTCGAAACCCTGACCAGCCGTCTGATCGACCGCCCGATCCGTCCGCTGTTCCCCGAAGGTTTCTACAACGACGTGCATGTGGTCATCCACACCATCTCGCTGAACCCTGAAGTGGATGCCGACATCGCTGCGATGATCGCCGTGTCCGCTGCACTGTCCATCTCGGGCATTCCTTTCAACGGCCCTATCGGTGCTGCCCGCGTGGGTTACATCAACGGCGAATACGTGCTCAACCCTGGTCAGACCCAGCGCAAGGATTCGCTGATGGATCTGGTGGTGGCAGGCACCGAAGCTGCTGTGCTGATGGTCGAATCCGAAGCCCAGCAACTGCCTGAAGAAGTGATGCTGGGCGCCGTGGTCTATGGCCACGAGCAAGGCCAGATCGCGATCAACGCCATCCACGAACTGGTGCGCGAAGCCGGCAAGCCCGCATGGGACTGGGCCGCTCCTGCCAAGGACGAAGCGCTGATCGCCAAGGTGGGCGAGCTGGGCGATGCCGCCCTGCGCGACGCTTACCAACTGCGCAACAAGCAAGCCCGTACGCTGGCCTGCCGCCAGGCTTACGCCGCTGTGAAGGCTGGCCTGACCGAGCAAGGCGTGGCCTTTGACGGCGTCAAGGTCGACGGCATGCTGTTCGACATCGAAGCGCGCATCGTGCGCTCGCAGATTCTGGCGGGTGAGCCCCGTATCGACGGCCGCGATACCCGCACGGTGCGTCCTATCGAGATCCGCTCGTCGGTGCTGCCACGCACCCACGGCTCGGCCCTGTTCACCCGTGGTGAAACCCAGGCGCTGGTGATCTCCACCCTGGGCACCGAGCGCGATGCACAGCGTATCGACGCCCTGGCTGGCGAGTTTGAAGACCGCTTCCTGTTCCACTACAACATGCCTCCCTTTGCCACCGGCGAAGTGGGCCGCATGGGCTCGACCAAGCGCCGTGAAATCGGCCACGGCCGTCTGGCCAAGCGCGCGCTGGCCGCTTGTCTGCCTTCGAAGGAAGAGTTCCCCTACACCATCCGCGTGGTGTCGGAAATCACCGAATCGAACGGTTCCTCGTCGATGGCTTCGGTCTGCGGCGGCTGCCTGTCGATGATGGACGCCGGCGTGCCGATGAAGGCCCACGTGGCCGGTATCGCCATGGGTCTGATCAAGGAAGACAACAAGTTTGCCGTGCTGACCGACATCCTGGGTGACGAAGATCATCTGGGTGACATGGACTTCAAGGTAGCCGGTACCACCAACGGTATTACCGCGCTGCAGATGGACATCAAGATCCAGGGCATCACCAAGGAAATCATGCAAGTGGCACTGGCACAAGCCAAGGAAGCGCGCATGCACATCCTGGGCAAGATGCAAGAAGCGATGGGCGAAGCCAAGGCGGAAGTCTCGTCGTTCGCGCCCAAGCTGTACACGATGAAGATCAACCCCGAGAAGATCCGTGATGTGATCGGCAAGGGCGGCGCCACCATCCGTGCGCTGACCGAAGAGACCGGCACCCAGATCAATATCGAGGAAGATGGCACCATCACCATCGCCGCCACCGATGGCGCCAAGGCGGACGAAGCCAAGCGCCGCATCGAAGAGATCACCGCCGAAGTCGAAATCGGCAAGATCTACGAAGGCCCGATCGTCAAGATCCTGGAATTCGGTGCCCTGGTGAACCTGCTGCCCGGCAAGGATGGTCTGCTGCACATCAGCCAGATCGCCCACGAGCGCGTGGAAAAGGTGACCGACTACCTGAGCGAAGGCCAGGTCGTCAAGGTCAAGGTGCTGGAGACGGACGAAAAGGGCCGTGTCAAGCTGTCGATGAAGGCGCTGCTGGACCGTCCGGCCGGCATGCCCGAGCGTGAACCACGCGAGTTCCGTGAGCCACGCGGCGACCGGGGTGACCGCGGCGATCGCGCGCCTCGCCAGCACCGCGAACCACGCGAGCCCCGCGTGGACGGTGCTGCCGACCAGCAGCAACAACAACAGCAATAATCTGCTGTGTGACGCACCCATGCGTCTGGCGCTGGGTGCGTTTTTCTGCTGAAAAGCGTGTGCTGATTGTGATTGGCTGAGGAAACAAGCGTGGACAAGATGCGTGCAGTCGAGATCACCGCCTTTGGTGATCCGCAGGTATTGAAGCTGGGAGAGCGCGCTGTGCCGCAGGCGGGGCAGGGCGAGTTGTGCATTCGTGTGGTCGCCAGTGGCGTGAACCGCCCCGATGTGATCCAGCGCAAGGGCCATTACGCGCCGCCGCCGGGTGCTTCGGACCTGCCCGGTCTGGAAGTGGCTGGTGTGGTGGTGGCGGGGGACGCCGTGGCGATGGCCGAGCAGGGCCTGAAGCTGGGCGACCGCGTATGCGCGCTGGTCGCCGGTGGTGGCTATGCCGAGTACTGCGTGGCCCCGGTGGCCCAGTGCCTGCCGGTGCCCGAGGGCTTGTCGGATGTTGAGGCCGCTTGCCTGCCCGAGACCTTCTTCACCGTCTGGAGCAATGTGTTTGACCGGGGTGCGTTGCAAGCCGGTGAGACCTTGTTGATCCAGGGCGGCAGCAGCGGCATTGGTGTGACGGCGATCCAGCTGGCCAAGGCCTTTGGCGCCAAGGTCATCGTGACCGCAGGTTCGGATGAAAAGTGCCAGGCTTGCCTGGCCTTGGGTGCTGACGAGGCGATCAACTACCGCAGCCAGGATTTTGTCGCCGAAGTGGCGCGCATCACCGCTGGCAAGGGTGTGGATGTGATCCTGGACATGGTGGCGGGCGACTATGTGGCCCGCGAAGTCGAGGCGCTGGCCGAGGATGGCCGTCTGGTCATCATTGCCGTGCAAGGGGGTATTAAGGCCGAGTTCAATGCCGGTCTGGTGCTGCGCCGCCGTCTGCAGATCACGGGCTCGACCCTGCGTCCGCGTCCGGTGGCCTTCAAGGCAGCGATTGCCAAGGCTTTGCAGGCCAAGGTCTGGCCGCTGCTGGCAGCGGGCAAGGTGCGTCCCATCATCCACAGCCAGTTCACGGCTGCCCACGCCAGTCAGGCCCATGCACTGATGGAATCCAACCAACATATCGGCAAGATCGTGCTGACCTGGGATCAATTGTGAAAAAACTGATTGCTGGAAACTGGAAGATGAACGGCAGCCTGGCTGCCAATGAAGCCTTGCTGGGCGAGCTGCTGCAAGGCCTGGGCCAGCCGGGCTGCGATGTGGCCGTGGCGGTGCCTGCTGTCTATGTGGGTCAGGTGCAGGCATTGCTGCAGGGCTCGGCGATCGCGCTGGCTGCGCAGGATGTGTCGGCGCACGACGCCGGGGCCTACACCGGTGAGGTGTCGGCTGCGATGCTGCGTGACTTTGGGGTGCGCTACGCGCTGGTCGGCCACTCCGAGCGCCGCCAGTACCATGGCGAAACCGACGCGCTGGTGGCTACGAAGGCGCAAAAGGCGCTGGCTGCCGGCATCACGCCGATTGTCTGTGTCGGCGAGACCTTGGCGGAGCGGGAAGCCGGCCAGACCGAAGCGGTGGTCAAGCGCCAGCTCGCTGCAGTGATCCATGCGGTCGGCGCCTGCGTGACGGAAATCGTCGTGGCCTATGAGCCTGTGTGGGCGATTGGTACGGGCAAGACGGCCAGCCCCGAGCAGGCGCAATCGGTACATGCTGTATTGCGCGCGCAACTGGCGGCAGCCAGTACGCAGGCGGCGAAGGTGCCGGTGCTGTATGGTGGCAGCATGAATGCGGGCAACGCCGAGCAGCTGCTGGCCCAGCCCGATATTGATGGTGGACTGATCGGTGGCGCTTCGTTGAAGGCCCAGGATTTTCTGAAAATTATTGCAGCAGCTGCTTGATAGACAAGCGGCTGCTGGCGACGACCAAGTTTGATAAAAGGGTAGATGATGGTAACGATTCTGTTGACGATTCAAATGCTGGCAGCACTGGTCATGATTGGCCTGGTGCTGGTGCAGCATGGCAAGGGTGCCGATGCGGGCGCTGCCTTTGGCAGCGGCAGCAGCGCTGGCAGCCTGTTCGGTGCTTCCGGTAGCGCCAACTTCCTCTCGCGCAGCACTGGCGTGCTGGCAGCGGTGTTCTTTGTCACGACCCTGGGTCTGGCCTATCTGGGCAATGCCCGCCCGACTTCGGCCGGTAGCGTGCTCGAAGGCCCTGCTGCGGCGATCCCGCAGTCGAGTGCCCCCGTGGACGCGACCATTCCTCCTGCTTCGACGCCTGCACCGGCTGCCGCCCCTGCTGCTCCCGCCGCTGGCGCTGATGCTTCGGTGCCTGCCGCAGGTGCTGCTGCGCCTGCTGCCGCTCCCGCTGCCGATGCGTCCGTGCCTGCAGCGGCTCCCGCCGCCCCTGCTGAGCCAGCGCAGCCTGCTGGCAAATAACTCAACTATTTGAAAGGAATCCCTGGAGGCAGGGTTTTTCCAGAGTAGAATCTGAGTCTGTCTGGTGAGCAGATTGCAAGTAAAAGCAATCGGTGCTTGCCAGATAAGTCAAATCAGCCGTCGTGGTGAAATTGGTAGACACGCTATCTTGAGGGGGTAGTGGCGAAAGCTGTGCGAGTTCGAGTCTCGCCGACGGCACCAACACAATAAAAGGCCTGCCTGGGTCGCGTCTTGTGCTTACCTGGGTTGGCTCCTGCGGTGAGTAGACATCAAGATGAGCCTCGAACAATACCTCCCGGTCCTTTTGTTTATCCTGGTGGGGGCAGGCGTTGGCCTTGGCCCACTGGTCATAGGCTACATCCTCGGACCCAATCGCCCGAACGCGGCGAAAAACTCCCCTTACGAATGCGGCTTTGAGGCCTTTGAAGACGCGCGCATGAAGTTCGACGTGCGCTACTACCTCGTCGCCATTCTTTTCATTCTCTTCGACTTGGAAATTGCGTTCCTCTTCCCATGGGCGGTTTCGCTGCATGAAGTGGGAATGCCTGGTTTTATCGCGGTTCTCGTGTTCTTGGCCATTCTGGTGGTGGGTTTCGCCTATGAATGGAAAAAGGGCGCGCTGACCTGGGAATAACCGGAAATCAAAAAGGTACACGATGATTGAAGGTGTGTTGGAGAAAGGCTTTGTCACCACGAGCTACGACTCGGTGGTGAACTGGGCCAAGACCGGGTCGATCTGGCCCATGACTTTTGGTTTGGCATGCTGCGCCGTCGAGATGATGCACGCAGCCGCTGCGCGTTATGACATCGGCCGTTTCGGCGCCGAAGTCTTTCGTGCCAGCCCGCGCCAGGCTGACTTGATGATTGTGGCCGGTACCCTGTGCAACAAAATGGCCCCGGCCATGCGCAAGGTGTATGACCAGATGGCTGAGCCGCGTTGGGTGATCTCGATGGGATCCTGCGCCAACGGTGGTGGTTACTACCACTACAGCTATTCGGTGGTGCGCGGCTGCGACCGCATCGTGCCGGTGGACGTGTATGTGCCTGGCTGCCCGCCCACGGCAGAAGCACTGATCTACGGCATCATCCAGCTGCAGCAGAAAATCCGCCGCACCCACACGATCGCGCGCGCCTAGGAGTTGGAATGAGTGTAGAACTGATACAGCCTAGCGTGCTGCAAGAGACGATCGCCCGCGTGCTGGGCGACAAGGCGCGCTCGGTAACCCTGGCGCTGGGTGAAGTGACCGTTGAAGTCTCGGCCTCGAACTACCTGCAAGCGATGCAGCTGCTGCGCGATGCGCCCGAATGCAAGTTCGAGATGCTGATGGACCTGTGCGGCGTGGATTACTCCGCATACAAGGACGTGGGCACCGATGGCCCACGTTTTGCCGTGGTCTCCCACCTGTTGTCGATCAGCCTGAACCAGCGCGTGCGCGTGCGCGTGTTCTGCCAGGACGATGATTTCCCGGTGCTCGACACCCTCAGCCAGCTGTGGGCCTCGGCCAACTGGTTGGAGCGTGAAGCATTTGACCTGTTCGGCATCGTCTTTGAAGGCCATGACGACCTGCGCCGCATTCTGACCGACTATGGCTTTATCGGTCACCCCTTCCGCAAGGATTTCCCGCTGACGGGCCATGTGGAAATGCGCTACGACGCCGAGCAGGCACGCGTGATCTATGAGCCCGTGACGATCGAGCCGCGCGAGATCACGCCCCGCATTATTCGTGAAGACCATTACGGAGGCCTGCACTGAGGCGCTCTGACCTCACGATGAAGAACCATGGCTGAAATCAAAAACTACACACTCAACTTCGGTCCCCAGCATCCTGCAGCACACGGCGTGCTGCGTTTGGTGCTGGAGCTCGATGGCGAAGTGGTGCAACGTGCAGACCCGCATATCGGCCTGCTGCACCGCGCCACCGAGAAGCTGGCGGAGAGCAAGACCTTCATCCAGTCGCTGCCCTATATGGATCGGCTGGACTACTGCTCGATGATGAGCAACGAGCACGCCTACTGCCTGGCTATCGAAAAGCTGCTGGGCCTGGAAGTGCCGATCCGCGCGCAATACATCCGTGTGATGTATTCGGAGATCACCCGCATCATGAACCACCTGATGTGGCTGGGCTCGTCGGGCAATGACGGCGGCAGCTCGACCATTCTGATCTACAGCTTCCGCGAGCGTGAAGACCTGATGGACATGTACGAAGCCGTCTCCGGCGCGCGCATGCACGCGGCGTACTTCCGTCCTGGCGGCGTGTACCGCGACCTGCCCGAAACCATGCCGCAGTACAAGGCCAGCAAGGTGCGCAATGCCAAGGCCATCGAGCAGATGAATCGCAACCGCCAAGGTTCGCTCATCGACTTCATCGATGACTTCACCGCACGCTTCCCCAAGTGCGTGGACGAATACGAAACCCTGCTGACGGACAACCGCATCTGGAAGCAGCGCAACGTGGGTATCGGCGTGGTCGATATCGACCGTGCGATGAACCTGGGCCTGACGGGCCCGATGCTGCGCGGCTCCGGTCTGGCCTGGGACATGCGCAAGTCGCAGCCCTACGAAGTCTATGACCGCATGGATTTCGACATTCCCGTGGGCAAGACCGGCGATTGCTATGACCGCTACCTGGTGCGCATTGCCGAGATGCGCCAGTCCAACCGCATCATCAAGCAATGCGTGGACTGGCTGCGTGCCAACCCCGGTCCTGTCATCACCGACAACCACAAGGTGGCACCTCCCGATCGCGAAGCCATGAAGTCCAACATGGAAGAGCTGATCCACCACTTCAAGCTGTTCACCGAAGGCTTCAAAGTGCCCGAGGGCGAGGCTTACGCATCGGTGGAGCACCCCAAGGGCGAGTTCGGCATCTACCTGATCAGCGATGGTGCCAACAAGCCGTACCGCCTGAAGATTCGTCCACCAGGTTTTGTGCATCTCTCGGCGCTCGATGAAATGAGCCGTGGCCACATGCTGGCCGATGCCGTGATGGTGCTGAGCACCTTGGACATCGTGTTTGGAGACGTTGACCGATGATTACCGAAGCAACAAAAGCACGCTTTGCCCGCGAAGTTGCCAAGTATCCGGCAGAGCAGAAGCAGTCGGCCGTGATGGCTTGCCTGTCTATCGTGCAGCAGGAGCAGGGCTGGGTGAGCCAGGAGAGCGAGGCGGTGATCGCCGAGTACCTGGAGATGCCCGAGATCGCCGTGCATGAAGTGACCACCTTCTACAACATGTACAACCAGCATCCGGTGGGCAAGTACAAGTTGAGCGTGTGCACCAACCTGCCTTGCCAGCTGCGCCGTGGCCGCGAGGCGCTCAAGCACCTGGAAGACAAGCTGGGCATCAAGATGGGTGATACCACCGCCGATGGCGTGTTCACCATCGAGCAATCGGAATGCCTGGGTGCCTGCGCCGATGCACCTGTGCTGCTGGTCAATGACCGCCACATGTGCAGCTTCATGGACAACGAAAAGCTGGACCAACTGGTGACCGGCTTGCGCGCAGCGGAGGACACCAAGTGACTACAGCCGCTCAAATTCTGTCGCAGTTCCAGGCCACCGGCGTGGAAACCTGCTTCCACGACCGCCACATCGAGCCCCAGATCTATGCAGGTCTGGATGGCACGAACTGGTCGATCAAGGACTACGAGGCTCGCGGTGGCTACCAGGCCCTGCGCAAGCTGCTGGGCAAGGACGGTGGCGAGGGTCTGACCCAGGACCAGGTCATTGCCACGATGAAGGAATCGGGCCTGCGCGGCCGTGGCGGCGCCGGCTTCCCCACCGGTCTGAAGTGGAGCTTCATGCCCCGCAACTTCCCCGGCCAAAAGCACCTGGTGTGCAATTCGGACGAGGGCGAGCCTGGCACCTGCAAGGACCGCGACATCCTGATGTTCAACCCGCACATCGTGATCGAAGGCATGGCCATCGCCGCATATGCGATGGGCATCTCGCTGGGTTACAACTACATCCACGGCGAAATCTTCCAGGTCTACGAACGCTTCGAGGCAGCGCTGGAAGAGGCGCGTGCTGCGGGCTACCTGGGTGACAACATCATGGGCAGCAACTTCAGCTTCCAGCTGCATGCCCACCATGGTTTTGGCGCCTACATCTGCGGCGAGGAAACCGCCTTGCTCGAATCGCTCGAAGGCAAGAAGGGCCAGCCCCGCTTCAAGCCGCCATTCCCGGCCAGCTTTGGTCTGTATGGCAAGCCCACGACGATCAATAACACCGAAACCTTTGCGGCCGTTCCCTGGATCATCCGCAACGGTGGCCAGGCATATCTGGAATGCGGCAAGCCCAACAACGGCGGCACCAAGATCTTCTCGGTCAGCGGTGATGTGAACAAGCCCGGCAACTACGAAGTGCCGATGGGTACGCCGTTCTCCACGTTGCTGGAGCTGGCGGGCGGTGTGCGCACCGGCCGCAAGCTCAAGGCCGTGATCCCTGGCGGATCGTCGGCCCCTGTGCTGCCTGCCGACATCATGATGGCCTGCACGATGGACTATGACTCCATCTCCAAGGCCGGCTCGATGCTGGGCTCGGGTGCCGTCATCGTGATGGACGACTCGCGCGACATGGTCGAGAGCCTGCTGCGCCTGTCCTACTTCTACCAGCACGAGTCCTGCGGACAGTGCACCCCTTGCCGCGAAGGCACGGGCTGGCTGTGGCGCATGGTTGACCGCATCCAGCACGGCCATGGCCGCGCCGAGGATCTGGACAAGCTGGACTCGGTAGCCGGCAACATCATGGGGCGCACGATTTGCGCATTGGGCGATGCGGCAGCGATGCCGGTGCGCGCGATGATCAAGCATTTCCGCCATGAATTCGAAGCAAAGATCAACGCTGCTGAAAAGCAGACCGCTGCTTCATCCTGATCGCGAGTGAGCATATGGTTGAAATTGAAATAGACGGTCAGAAGGTCGAGGTCGCGGAAGGCAGCATGGTCATGCACGCGGCCGATGCGGCGGGCAAGTACATCCCTCACTTCTGCTACCACAAGAAACTGTCGATCGCGGCGAACTGCCGTATGTGCCTGGTGGATGTCGAGAAGGCGCCCAAGGCGATGCCCGCCTGCGCCACGCCGGTGACCCAAGGCATGATTGTGCGCACCACCTCGGACAAGGCGGTCAAGGCCCAGCAATCGGTGATGGAGTTCCTGCTCATCAACCACCCGCTGGATTGCCCGATCTGCGACCAGGGCGGTGAATGCCAGTTGCAGGACCTGGCTGTGGGCTACGGTGCCAGCAGCTCGCGCTACGAAGAAGAAAAGCGCGTAGTCTTCCACAAGAACGTGGGCCCGCTGATCTCGATGGAAGAGATGAGCCGTTGCATCCACTGCACCCGTTGCGTGCGCTTCGGTCAAGAAGTCTCGGGCATCATGGAGCTGGGCATGGTCAACCGCGGCGAGCACGCCGAAATCACCACGGTCGTGGGCGATACGGTGGACTCGGAACTGTCGGGCAACATGATCGACATCTGCCCCGTGGGCGCATTGACAAGCAAGCCTTTCCGCTACAGCGCCCGCACCTGGGAGCTGTCGCGCCGCAAGTCGGTCTCGCCGCATGACTCCACCGGTGCCAACTTGATCGTTCAGGTCAAGAACAACAAGGTGATGCGCGTTGTGCCTTTCGAGAACGAGGCTGTCAACGAATGCTGGATTGCCGACCGCGACCGCTTCTCCTACGAAGCGCTCAACGGCGAAGAGCGCCTGACCGCGCCGATGATCAAGCAAGGCGGCCAGTGGCTCGAAGTGAGCTGGCAAGCTGCGCTGGAATACGTGGCCAATGGCATCAAGAGCGTGCAACGCGACCACGGCGCCAGCGCCGTCGGTGCGCTGGTCAGCCCGCACAGCACCCTTGAGGAGCTGTTCCTGGCTGGCGAACTGGTGCGCTCGCTGGGCAGCCAGAACGTGGACTACCGCCTGCGCAATGCCGATTTTGCCAAGGCAGAAGGTGTGCGCTGGCTGGGCCGCTCGATCGCCTCGCTGTCGGACCTGAACACCGCTTTGATCGTCGGCTCGAACGTGCGCAAGGAGCATCCGCTGTTTGCCCAGCGTATCCGCCAGGCCGCCCGCAAGGGCGCGGTGGTGACGGCCATCCAGTCCAAGGCGTTTGATCTGGCGATTCCGCTGGCCCACCAGCTGATCGCACCTGCTGCGCAGTGGGCCTATACGCTGTCCTCCGTGGCAGCGGCCATCGCCCAGTCCAAGGGTGTGGAAGCGCCCAACAATGCCGGTACGGTGACGCCTGAGTCCATCGAGATTGCCCGCGCGCTGCAAAACGGCGAGCAAAAGGCGATCCTGCTGGGCAATGCCGTGGCGCACCATGCACAAGCGAGCACCTTGCTGTCGATCGCCAACTGGATTGGCGCGCAGACCGGTGCGACCGTGGGCTTCCTGACCGAAGCGGCCAACACCGTGGGCGCGCAATGGGTGGGCGCTGTGCCCCAGGCCCATGGCATGCACGCTGGCGAGATGCTCGCCGGTGGCGTCAAGGCTGCCATCTTGCTCAACTGCGAACCCGCATTCGACACGGCCGCTGGCAGCCAGGCGCTGCAAGGCTGCGAGATGGTGGTGAGCCTGAGCCCGTTCAAGGCCAACATGGACATCGCCGATGTGCTGCTGCCGATCGCGCCGTTCACCGAGACCTCGGGCTCGTTCGTGAATGCCGAAGGCCGTGTGCAGAGCTTCCACGCCGTGGTCAAGCCACTGGGCGATACCCGTCCGGGCTGGAAGGTGCTGCGCGTGCTGGGCAACCTGCTGGATGTGCCAGGCATGGCCTTTGACTCCTCGCAGGATGTGCTGGCCGTGGCCACGGGCTCGCAAGGCCAGGTGCCTGCCGAGCTGCTGTCCAACAGCACCAAGACCAACATGGCTGTGTCGGCGCCTGCAAGCCAGGAGCCGGTGGTGGCCAGCATCTACCAACTCGATGGCATCGTGCGTCGCGCGCCTTCGTTGCAAATGACGGCGGATGCCCGCCAATCCTCGGAGGTGGTTGCAGCATGATCGACGCAATCTACAACGGCGGTCTGACCCTGATCGCAGCCGACTGGTGGGCGACCCTGGTCTGGCCGGTGATCTGGAACCTGATCAAGATCCTGTGCATCGTTCTGCCTCTGATGGGCGCGGTGGCTTACCTGACCCTGTGGGAGCGCAAGCTCCTGGGCTTCATGCAAGTGCGTTACGGCCCCAACCGGGTCGGCCCCTTCGGTCTGCTCCAGCCTCTGGCCGACGGCCTCAAGCTGATGACCAAGGAAATCATCACGCCGACGGCGGCGAGCTCGGGCCTCTACCGCCTGGGCCCGATCATGGCCATCATGCCTGCGCTGGCAGCCTGGGTGGTCATCCCCTTCGGCCCCGATGTGGCGCTGGCAAACGTGAACGTCGGCCTGCTGCTGGTGATGGCCATCACGTCGATCGAAGTCTATGGTGTGATCATCGCCGGCTGGGCATCGAACTCCAAGTACGCCTTCCTGGGCGCGCTGCGCGCATCGGCCCAGATGGTGAGCTATGAAATCGCGATGGGCTTCTGCTTCCTGGTGGTGATCATGGTCACCGGCAGCATGAACCTGACCGAGATCGTGCTGGCCCAGGGCAAGGGCATGATGGCATCGTCGGGTGCCAGCATCCTGTCGTGGAACTGGCTGCCACTGCTGCCGATGTTCATCGTCTACCTGATCTCTGCCGTGGCCGAGACCAACCGCCACCCCTTCGACGTCGTCGAAGGCGAAGCGGAAATCGTGGCCGGTCACATGGTGGAGTATTCGGGCATGGGCTTTGCCGTGTTCTTCCTGGCCGAGTACGCGAGCATGTGGCTGGTGTCCATCCTGGCCGTGATCATGTTCATGGGCGGCTGGTTGCCACCATTCGATTTCCTGTCCTTCATCCCGGGCTGGATCTGGCTGGCAGCCAAGACCTTCCTGGTGGTGTCGATGTTCATCTGGATTCGCGCTACTTTCCCACGTTTCCGCTATGACCAGATCATGCGTCTGGGCTGGAAGATCTTCATCCCCGTGACTCTGGTGTACCTGGTCTTTGTCGGCGGCTGGCTGCTGTCGCCATGGAACATCTGGAAATAAGCGGAGGAATACAACATGACTACTGCAGTTTCTCCCCGCTCTTTCTCGGTGAAGGATTTCTTCAAGAGCTTCATGCTCTGGGAATTGATGAAGGGCATGGCCCTGACCGGCCGCTACACGTTTGCGCGCAAGATCACGGTCCAGTTCCCCGAAGAGAAGACACCGCTGTCGCCCCGTTTCCGTGGCCTGCACGCGCTGCGCCGCTACGAAAACGGCGAAGAGCGTTGCATTGCCTGCAAGCTCTGCGAAGCCGTCTGCCCCGCCATGGCGATCACGATCGAGTCCGATGTGCGTGATGACGGCTCGCGCCGCACCACCCGTTACGACATCGATCTGACCAAGTGCATTTTCTGTGGCTTCTGTGAAGAAAGCTGCCCGGTTGATTCCATCGTGGAAACCCAGATTCTGGAATACCACGGGGAAAAGCGCGGCGACCTGTACTTCACCAAGGAAATGCTGCTGGCCGTGGGCGACCGTTACGAACCTGAAATTGCTGCAGCCAAGGCTGCGGACGCAAAGTACCGCTAACGCGGCACTTGGAGACTGATCGAAAAGAGCCCCACATGGATGTCACAACTGGTTTTTTCTATCTGTTCTCGGTAGTGCTGCTGTATGCGGCATTCCGAGTGGTTACTGCTCCAAATCCGGTGCACGCAGTGCTGCACCTGATGTTGGCGTTTTCTCAGGCAGCCGGTATCTGGTTGCTGCTCAAGGCTGAGTTCCTGGCCATCGTGCTGGTGATGGTCTACCTGGGCGCCGTGATGGTGCTGTTCCTCTTCGTGGTGATGATGCTGGATATCCGCATCGACCAGCTGCGCAAGAGCTTCTGGAAGAACTTCCCGCTCGCTGCGGTGATTTTTGCCATCGTTGCATTCGAGATGGGTGTCGTTCTGATCGGCGGCTTCAGCGCCATCGATGCGCCCAAGGCCATCCCGGCGGTGGTGGATGCGGCCGGTAAGGTAGTGCCCTACAGCAACGTCAAGGCGCTGGGCACCATGCTCTACACCGAGTATCTGTTCCCTGTGCAAGTGGCTGCGGTCATCTTGCTGGTGGCGATGATTGCCGCGATTGCCCTGACCCTGCGCCAGCGCAAGGATTCCAAGGCCATCGATGCATCCCTGCAAGTGCGCGTGCGTGCTTCGGATCGCCTGCAATTGGTCAAAGTCGAGGCCAGCAAGCCCCCCGCACCTGTGGTGCCACCGGCTGCTGCTGAGGAGAAGAAGGTATGACGCTCACTCTGGGTCATTTTCTGACGTTGGGCGCGATGCTGTTCGCCCTGTCCGTGGTCGGGATCTTCTTGAACCGCCGCAATCTGATTGTGCTGCTGATGGCCATCGAGTTGATGCTGCTGGCAGTGAACACGAACTTTGTCGCGTTCTCCCATTACCTGGGAGACATGCACGGCCAGATTTTCGTGTTCTTCATCCTGACCGTCGCTGCGGCAGAGTCGGCCATTGGTCTGGCAATCCTGGTGTTGCTGTTCCGTAACAAGTCCACCATCGATGCGGAAGATCTCAACTCCCTGAAGGGTTGAGGGACCAATACTTGCAAGGTTAAGAAGAATGAGTCAAACCCTTTCTGCTTCAACACTGTTGGCGGTGCCTCTGGCGCCCCTGGCAGGATCTTTGCTGGCAGGCATTTTCGGTACCGCCCTGGGCGGCAACCGCATCGGCCGCGTTGGCAGCCGCACGCTCACCATCCTGGGTGTGTTCATTGCCTTCGTCATCTCTGCGATGACGTTCCAGAGCGTGGTGTTTGAAGGCGCGACCTTCAACCAGACGCTCTACACCTGGATGACCGTCGGGTCGCTGAAGATGGAGATCGGTTTCATGATCGACTCCATCACCGCGATGATGATGTGCGTGGTGACCTTCGTGTCGCTGATGGTGCACATCTACACCATCGGCTACATGGCGGAAGACGACGGCTATGACCGTTTCTTCTCGTACATCTCGCTGTTCACCTTCTCGATGCTGATGCTGGTGATGAGCAACAACCTGCTGCAGCTGTTCTTCGGCTGGGAAGCGGTGGGCCTGGTGTCGTACCTGCTGATCGGTTTCTACTTCAAGAAGGAAACCGCGATCTTCGCCAACATGAAGGCCTTCGTGGTCAACCGTGTCGGTGACTTCGGCTTCATCCTGGGTATCGGCCTGATCGCCGCTTACACCGGCACCTTGAACTACACCGAAATCTTCGCCAAGACCCAGGAGCTGAGCGGCATGACCCTGCCAGGCTCGACCTGGTCGCTGATGACGGTGATCTGCATCTGCCTGTTCATCGGTGCGATGGGCAAGTCGGCCCAGTTCCCGCTGCACGCCTGGCTGCCCGATTCGATGGAAGGTCCTACCCCCATCTCGGCACTGATCCACGCGGCTACCATGGTGACCGCCGGTATCTTCATGGTCTCACGCATGTCGCCGCTCTATGAGCTGTCCGACGCAGCGCTGAACTTCATCCTCGTGATTGGCTCGATCACCGCGCTGTTCATGGGTATCCTGGGCATCATCCAGAACGACATCAAGCGCGTGATCGCGTACTCCACGTTGTCGCAGCTCGGTTACATGACCATCGCGCTGGGCGTGTCGGCCTACTCGGTGTCGGTGTTCCACCTGATGACGCACGCGTTCTTCAAGGCGCTGCTGTTTCTCGGCGCGGGCTCGGTCATCATGGGCATGCACCACAACCAGGACATCCGCTGGATGGGTGGCGTGCGCAAGTACATGCCCATCACCTGGATCACCTTCCTGCTGGGCAACCTGGCGCTGATCGGTACGCCGTTCTTCTCGGGCTTCTACTCGAAGGATGCGATCATCGAAGCGGTGCACGCCTCGAACCTGCCTGCCGCCGGCTTTGCCAACTTTGCCGTGCTGGCGGGTGTGTTCATCACCGCGTTCTACTCGTTCCGCCTGTACTTCATCGTGTTCCACGGTAAAGAGCGCTACGACCAGAACCACGACGACCACCATGCTCACGACGACCACCACGGCCATGGCCACGATGCCAAGCCGCATGAGTCGCCATGGGTGGTGACCCTGCCGCTGGTGCTGCTGGCCATTCCTTCGGTGGTGATCGGTGCGATTGCGCTGATGCCGATGCTGTTCGGTGACTTCTTCAAGGGCGTCATCTATGTCGATGGCAGCAAGCACGGCGCGATGGCCGAGCTGGCCGAGAAGATCCACGGCTGGATTCCGATGGCACTGCACGGCTTCACCGCTGCGCCGTTCTGGCTGGCCCTGGCCGGCGTGGTGACCTCCTACGTGTTCTACATGCTCAAGCCCGAAATTCCTGCTGCGATCAAGCGCGTCAGCGAAAAGGTCGGCCTGTACCAGGTGCTGGAGGGCAAGTACGGTGTGGATTGGGTCTATGAAAACATCTTCGCCCGCGGCTCGCGCGTGCTGGGCAGCCTGTTCTGGAAGGTGGGCGACCAAGGCCTGATCGACGGTCTGATCGTCAATGGTTCCTGGAAGGTGGTTGGCCGCATCTCCGCGCTGGTGCGCTGGCTGCAGACGGGTTATGTGTACCACTACGCATTGGTCATGATTCTGGGTATCTTCCTGGCCATGACGTACTTCGTGCTGCTCAACAAGTAAGGAAGAAGAAAAATGGGATTGTTGAGTCTTGCAATTTGGACGCCCATCGTCTTTGGTACGGTTCTGCTGGCCTTTGGCAAGCAGGAGCAAGCCAAGATGGTGCGCTGGATCGCACTGGTCGGTGCGCTGATAGGCCTCCTGGTCACCTTGCCGCTGTACACCGGCTTCCAGCTGGGTACGTCGGCGATGCAGTTCGTCGAGAAGGCGTCCTGGATTCCACGCTTCGGTATCAACTACTACCTGGGTGTCGATGGCATCTCCTTCTGGTTCGTGCCGCTGACCGCCTTCATCACGGTGATCGTGGTGCTGGCTTCCTGGGAGTCGATCACCGAGCGCGTGAACCAGTACATGGGCGCGTTCCTGATCCTGTCGGGTCTGATGATCGGCGTGTTCTCCGCACTGGACGGCCTGCTGTTCTACGTGTTCTTTGAAGCAACCCTGATTCCGATGTACCTGATCATCGGTATCTGGGGTGGCCCGAACCGCATCTACGCAGCGTTCAAGTTCTTCCTGTACACGCTGATGGGTTCGCTGCTGACCTTGATCGCGCTGCTGTACCTGTACAGCAAGTCGGGCAGCTTCGAGATTCTGGCCTGGCACCAGCTGCCGCTGACGATGACCGAGCAGACCTTGATCTTCTTTGCCTTCTTCGCTGCGTTTGCCGTGAAGGTGCCGATGTTCCCGGTCCACACCTGGCTGCCTGACGTGCACGTCGAAGCGCCTACCGGTGGCTCTGCGGTGCTGGCCGCGATCATGCTGAAGCTGGGTGCCTATGGTTTCCTGCGTTTCTCGATGCCGATCGCTCCCGATGCGTCGCATGAATGGGCCTGGCTCATCATCGCGCTGTCGCTGATCGCCGTGATCTATGTGGGTCTGGTGGCGATTGTGCAGAAGGACATGAAGAAGCTGGTGGCTTACTCGTCCGTCGCACACATGGGCTTTGTGACCCTGGGCTTCTTCATCTTCAATGACATCGGTGTCATGGGTGGCCTGGTGCAGATGATTGCCCACGGCTTCGTCTCGGGCGCGATGTTCCTGTGCATCGGCGTGCTGTATGACCGCGTGCATTCGCGTGACATCGCCGCCTACGGCGGTGTGGTCAACACCATGCCCAAGTTTGCTGCCTTTGCACTGCTGTTTGCGATGGCCAACTGCGGCCTGCCAGGCACCGCCGGTTTCATCGGCGAGTGGATGGTGATCCTGGGCGCCACGAAGTTCAACTTCTGGATTGGTGTGCTGTCGGCCACCGCGCTGATTCTGGGTGCGGCCTACACGCTGTGGATGTACAAGCGCGTGTACTTCGGCCCCGTGACCAATGACCATGTGCGTGAGCTCAAGGACATCGGTTGCCGCGAATTCCTAATCCTGGGCATCTTGGCTGCTGCCGTGCTGATCATGGGTGTCTACCCCGCACCGTTCACCGATGTGATGGGTGCCTCGGTGGCCGACCTGCTCAAGCATGTCGCTGCGTCCAAGCTGTGATGGTCGGACAGAATTGAGAGACTTGAGATGATTGATAACATCAGCTGGCTGGCTATCTATCCTGAAATCGTGCTGTTGGTGATGGCTTGCGTCATCACCCTCGTGGACCTGGGCGTCAAGAGCGCAGGGCGCACGCTCACCTACATTCTGTCGCTGCTGACCCTGGTGGTCGTGGCGGTGATCACCGGTATCTACGCCAGCAATGGCAATACCTTCTACGCCTTCGGCAACATGGTCGTCTCCGACGCCATGGGCAACTGGCTCAAGTGCGCGGCGGCTATCGCCATGGCCGTCACCTTGGTGTATGGCCGTGGCTACTCGCGTGACCGTGGCATGCTCAAGGGCGGCGAGTACTTCATCCTGTCGCTGCTGGCACTGCTGGGCATGAACGTGATGATCGCGGGCAACAACTTTCTGATCATCTACCTGGGCCTGGAGCTGCTGACCCTGTCGAGCTACGCGCTGGTCTGCCTGCGCCGTGACAACACTGCTGCGGTGGAAGCGGGCATGAAGTACTTCGTGCTGGGCGCGATGGCGTCGGGTTTCCTGCTGTACGGTCTGTCGATGATCTACGGTGCCACTGGCTCGCTGGACATTGGTGAAGTGTTCAAGGCGGTCAACTCCGGCCTGATCCGCCACCAGGTGCTGGTGTTTGGTCTGGTGTTTGTGGTTGCGGGCCTCGCGTTCAAGCTGGGTGTGGTGCCTTTCCACATGTGGGTGCCTGACGTCTACCAGGGCGCACCAACCGCCATCACGATGATCGTCGGCGGCGCACCCAAGCTGGCAGCTTTCGCGATCGTGATCCGCCTGCTGGTCGACGGCCTGCTGCCGCTGGCCATCGACTGGCAACAGATGCTGGCCGTGCTGGCCATCCTGTCGCTGCTGATCGGTAACCTGGCCGCTATTGCACAGACCAATATCAAACGCATGCTGGCCTACTCGACCATTTCGCAAATGGGCTTTGTGCTGCTGGGTCTGATGTCTGGCGTGGTCAATGGCAATGTGGAAGCCGCAACGGCTGGCAACGCCTACAGCGCATCGATGTTCTACGTGGTGAGCTATGTGCTGACCACGTTGGCCACCTTCGGTGTGGTGCTGCTGCTGGCCCGCGAAGGCTTCGAGAGCGAGGAGATCGCTGACTTCGCCGGTCTGAACCAGCGCAGCCCGCTGTACGCCGGCGTGATGGCGATCTGCCTGTTCTCGATGGCTGGTATTCCTCCGCTGGTGGGCTTCTACTCGAAGCTGGCCGTGCTGCAAGCGCTGGTGGCATCGGGCAGTGGCCTGTACATTGCGCTGGCCGTGTTCGCAGTGGTCATGTCGCTGATCGGCGCCTTCTACTACCTGCGCGTGGTCAAGGTCATGTACTTCGACAAGCCCATCACTGCCGCCAAGGTGCATGCACCGCTGGACGTGCGTGCCGTGCTGGTCGTCAATGGCGCGCTGGTGCTGATCCTGGGTATCATGCCCGGCGGTCTGATGAAGCTGTGCTCTGACGCCGTGCTGCGCGCGCTCGCCAGCTAAACCGCCTGCCCTCCAACTCTGCAAAGCCCGCATGTCTATCACCGCATCCATTTGGCTGGTGATCGTGGCGGGCTTTGTTGCGGCCAATCTGCCGTTTCTGAACCAACGCATTCTGGCCGCTGGGCCGGTCTGCCAGGACGGTGGCAGCGTTGGCAAGGCGCTGTGGATTCGTCTGGTCGAGTTGGTGGTACTGTATTTCCTGGTCGGCGCTTTTGCGATGCTGCTCGAAGGCCGTGCCGGCCAGCGCAGCAGCCAGGGTTGGGAGTTCTATGCCGTCACCGGCACCTTGTTCCTGACCTTTGCTTTCCCCGGCTTTGCCTACCAGTACCTGCTGCGCAAGGTGAGCCGAGCGGGGTGAGCCTGTGAAGGTTTTCAACCTGCGCTGCCCGTTGGGCCATGTCTTTGAAGGCTGGTTTGCCTCCGATGCCGCATTGGAGCAGCAGCAGAGCCAAGGCTGGCTCAGTTGCCCAATGTGCAATTCGCGCGAGATCGTCAAAGGTCTGAGCGCCCCGCATCTGGCGCGCAAATCCAATTCCATCCCCGCAGCGGCGCCCGCTACGCCGGCCTCATCGGCCGCAGCCGCCGCACAGTCCGGCAGCGCGCCGGGCTCCACCCCGCCTTCCCAGGCTTCCCACCCGCTCAGTGATGCCCAGCGCCTGCAACAGGCCTGGCTGGAACTGTCGCGCCAGGTCATTGCCAATACCGACGATGTAGGCAGTGACTTTGCCGACCTGGCCCGGCAGATGCACGAGGGTGAGGTCGATGTCCGGCCCATCCGGGGCACCGCCACCCCGGAGGAGCAGCGTGCGCTGGCCGATGACGGCATCGATGTACTGCCGCTGCTGCTGCCCGAAGCCAGCAAGCACCGCCTGCAATAGGGCGCTTCTGTCGCCTTGGCAGCAGCCGGGTGGGCTTGCATGCTGCCGCACTGAGGATGCACAGCCCCTATCGATGGCTGAGGGCAGGGCGTCTGCATTGTCGTCCGTCTTTGATTCTGATGACAAAAAGACGGCCGCTTGTCCCTCAGGCGACTATCAAAAAGTGAGCGCATAAAGCCCACGGGTTAACGCGTACGCAGCCTCACCTACAGGCTTTCCCCAGTGTTGCATCGCAGTATTCTTTCCTAGTATTGGCAGCATCGAAGCGGCGTGCATTTCCAACCCGGAATAGGCGCCGCGCTTTTTTCCAGCGAAGCGGTGCGGTGCCCATGAGTGATGTCATTCTTCAAACCCGAGATCTCACCAAGGAGTTTCGGGGATTCACAGCAGTCAGCAATGTCAATCTGTCGGTGCAGCGGGGCTCGATCCATGCGCTGATCGGCCCCAATGGTGCCGGCAAGACGACATGCTTCAACCTGCTGACCAAGTTCCTGACGCCCACCAAGGGCATCATCCATTTCAACGGCACCGACATCACCAGCGAGGAGCCGGCGCAGATTGCCCGCCGTGGGGTGATCCGCTCGTTCCAGATCTCGGCGGTGTTCCCGCACCTGAGCCTGATGGAGAACGTGCGCATCGCCTTGCAGCGCAAGCTGGGCACGTCCTTCCACTTCTGGAGCAGCGAGCGCACGCTGGACAAGCTCAACGGCCGCGCGGTGGCCTTGCTCGAAGAAGTGGGCCTGGCCCATCTGGCCGACGAGATCACCCTGAACCTGCCCTACGGCCAAAAGCGTGCGCTGGAGATCGCGACCACGTTGGCGATGGAGCCCGAGCTGATGCTGCTTGACGAGCCCACCCAGGGCATGGGCCATGAGGACGTCGAGCGCGTCACCCAGCTGATCAAGAAGGTGTCGGCCGGCCGCACGATCTTGATGGTCGAACACAACATGAAGGTCATCTCGACGATTGCGGACCGCATCACGGTGCTGCAGCGCGGAGCCATCCTGGCCGAGGGCGACTACCAGACGGTGTCGCAGAACCCCCAGGTGATGGAAGCATATATGGGAACCACCGACGGCCAGCTGCAGGGAGCGCACTGACATGAACGAGAACAATGGAGTGCCAGCCCTGGAGATCAGCGATCTGCACGCCTGGTATGGCGAATCGCATGTGCTGCATGGCGTGAACATGCGTGTGATGCCGGGCGAGGTGGTGACCCTGCTGGGCCGCAATGGCGCAGGCCGCACCTCGACGATGCGCGCCGTCATGGGCCTGACGGGGTCGCGCAAGGGCTCGATCAAGATCAACGGCGTCGAGACCATCCAGATGCCTACGCACAAGATTGCGCATCTGGGCCTGGGTTACTGCCCGGAAGAGCGCGGCATCTTTGCCAGCCTCTCCTGCGAAGAAAACCTGATGCTGCCGCCGGACCTGAAAACCGGCTCGGCCGGCATGTCGGTCGAAGAGATCTACGAGATGTTCCCCAACCTGGCCGAGCGCCGCCACAGCCAGGGCACGCGCCTGTCGGGCGGCGAGCAGCAGATGCTGGCGGTGGCCCGCATCCTGCGCACCGGCGCCAAGCTGCTGCTGCTCGATGAAATCTCCGAGGGCCTGGCACCGGTCATCGTGCAGGCGCTGGCCCGCATGATCATAAGCCTGCGTACCAAGGGCTACACCGTGGTGATGGTCGAACAGAACTTCCGCTTTGCTGCGCCGCTGGCCGATCGCCTCTATGTGATGGAACACGGCCAGATCGTCGAACAGTTCAGTGCCGACGAGCTCGAAGGCAAGATGCCTTTGCTCAACACCTTGCTGGGGGTCTAGCCTCCCACTTTTTGCAACGCTGGCACAGCGCAGACTGCCGCCATGAATTGAGAACAGATATTTTTTAGGAGACAAGATGAAAGCAAAGCTCAAAGCCATTGCCCAAGTGGCATGTTTGGTCGCCCTGTCCGCAGGCGCTGCCCAGGCACAGGAGAAGGTGAAGATCGGCTTCATCACGGACATGTCCAGCCTCTACGCCGACGTGGAAGGCAAGAACGGCGCTGTCGCCATCCAGATGGCCATCGACGACTTCGGTGGCAAGGTGCTGGGCCAGCCTATCGAGATGGTCTCGGCCGACCACCAGAACAAGGCCGACATTGCCGCCTCCAAGGCGCGCGAGTGGATCGACACCGCCGGCGTGACGATGCTGTTTGGCGGCACCAACTCCGGCACGGCGCTGGCCGCTGCGAAGGTGGCCCAGGAGAAAAAGCGCGTCTACTTCAACAGCGGCGCAGGCTCGTCGGCGCTGACCAATGAGCAATGCAGCCCCTACACCGTGCACTACGCCTATGACACCGTGGCCCTGGCCAAGGGCACCGGCGGCGCCGTGGTGGACCGTGGTGGCAAGTCCTGGTTCTTCCTGACGGCCGACTACGCATTCGGCCACTCGCTGGAGGCAGATACCACGGCCGTCATCAAGGCCAAGGGCGGACAGGTCGTCGGCTCGGTGCGCCATCCGCTCAACGCTTCCGACTTTTCGTCCTTCCTGCTGCAGGCGCAAAGCTCCAAGGCCCAGATCCTGGGTCTGGCCAATGCCGGGGGCGACACCATCAATGCCATCAAGGCTGCACGTGAATTCGGCATCAACAAGAGCATGAAGACCGCTGGCTTGCTGGTCTTCCTGTCCGACATCCACAGCATGGGCCTGAAGAACACCGAAGGCCTGCTGCACACCACCAGCTGGTACTGGGACCTGAACGACGAGACACGCAAGTTCGCCGACAAGTTCTTTGCCAAGACCAAGCGCATGCCGACCGATCTGCATGCGGCGGACTACTCGGCCACGATGAACTACCTGAAGGCCGTTGAAGCCGTCAAGACCACCGATGCCGACAAGGTCATGGCGTACCTCAAGAGCACGCCACTGAACGATTTCTACGGCAAGGGTGTCATCCGTCCCGATGGCCGCTACGCGCACGACATGTACCTGGTCGAAGCCAAGTCGCCCGCCGAATCCAAGAAGCCCTGGGATTACCTGAAGGTCCTGTCCACCTTGCCTGCAGACCAGGTCTGGACGACCAAGGCCGAATCCAAGTGCGCGCTCTGGAAGTAAGCACCGCTCACACGTAACCTGCGTCCTTGCCGCCTGCTGCAGCACCCGTCCATCGCTGATGGGCCGGGTGCCAAAAGCAGCATTGGCATGGCGCCAGGCGTGTTGTGTTCATTCACCGACTCGTGAGCCTTTCATGGAAATCTTTGGTATCTCATTACCGGCCTTGATGAGCCAGCTGCTGCTGGGTCTGGTCAATGGCTCGTTCTATGCCATTCTCAGTCTGGGATTGGCCGTGATCTTCGGCCTGCTCAACGTGATCAATTTCGCCCACGGCGCTTTGTTCATGCTGGGGGCCATGTTCACCTGGATGGCGGCCTCCTACTTCCAGATCAACTACTGGGTGATGCTGCTGCTGTCACCGATTCTGGTGGGCATCATCGGGGTGCTGATAGAGCGCTTCCTGCTGCGCCATATCTACAAGCTCGACCACCTCTACGGCCTGCTGCTGACCCTGGGCCTGTCGTTGCTGATCGAAGGTGTGTTCCGCTCGATCTATGGTGTCTCCGGCCTGGGTTACGACACGCCAGAGCTGCTCGAAGGCGCCACCAATGTCGGCGTGATGCTGCTGCCCAACTACCGCATGTGGGTCGTCGCGGCCTCGCTGGTCGTCTGCTTTGCCACCTGGTTCGTGATCGAGAAGACCCGCCTGGGTGCCTACCTGCGCGCCGGCACCGAGAACCCCCGTCTGGTCGAGGCCTTCGGTGTCAACGTGCCGCTGATGATCATGCTGACCTATGCCTTTGGCGTGGGCCTGGCCGCCTTCGCCGGCGTGCTGGCCGCTCCGGTCTACCAGGTCACGCCGCTGATGGGACAGAACCTGATCATCACTGTGTTCGCGGTGGTCGTGATCGGTGGCATGGGCTCCATCATGGGCGCCATCATCACCGGTCTGGCACTGGGCGTGATCGAAGGGCTGACCAAGGTCTTCTACCCGGAGGCCTCGGCCACCGTCGTGTTTGTGATCATGGTCATCGTGCTGCTGGTACGCCCGGCTGGCCTGTTTGGCAAAGCGAAGTGAGGTGAGGGGATGAATTCCAAGAAGTTTGCCAAACTGGGATACGGCTTGCTGCTGCTCGGCCTGATTGCGGCGCCGTTCATGGGGGCCTACCCGGTGTTCGTGATGAAGCTGATGTGCTTTGCACTGTTTGCCTGCGCCTTCAATCTGCTGCTGGGCTACACCGGTCTGCTGTCCTTTGGCCATGCCGCCTTCTTTGGTGGCGCGGCCTATGTCACCGGCCATGCGATCAAGGTCTGGCACCTGACGCCGGAGCTGGGCATATTGTTCGGTGTGGTGTTCGGCGCATTGCTGGGCGTGGTGTTCGGCTGGCTGGCCATTCGCCGCCAGGGGATTTATTTCTCGATGATCACGTTGGCGCTCGCGCAGATGCTGTTCTTCGCCTGCCTGCAAATGCCCTTTACCGGTGGTGAGGACGGCCTGCAGGCGGTACCGCGCGGCAAGCTGTTTGGCCTGCTGAGCCTGGAGAGCGACTGGACGATGTACTACGTGGCGCTGGTCATCGTGGTGCTGGCCTTCCTGCTGATCATGCGCACGGTGCATTCGCCTTTCGGCCAGGTGCTCAAGGCCCTGAAAGAAAACGAGCCACGTGCCATCTCGCTGGGCTACGACGTCAACCGCTTCAAGCTGCTGGCCTTCGTCATCTCGGCCGCGCTGGCGGGCCTGGCGGGCTCGCTCAAGACGGTGGTGCTGGGCTTCGCCACGTTGACGGACGTGCACTGGACGGCATCCGGCCAGGTCATCCTGATGACCTTGGTGGGCGGCCTGGGCCTGCTGTCCGGCCCGATCGTCGGCTCGGCGGTGATCGTCGCGCTGGAGAACAAGATCGGCGATATCGGCACCTGGCTGTCGCGCTTGACGGGCGTCGAATGGTTCAACACCTTGGGTGAGTCGGTGACGATCGTGACCGGGCTGATTTTTGTGATCTGTGTGCTGGCATTCCGCCGCGGCATCATGGGCGAGTTGATCGCCTTCATGGACCGCAAGAAGAAATAGCGGAGGGTCGCAGACCCGTCCAAGTCAAAGGCCTGCATTGCGCAGGCCTTTGTTTTTGGGCAGCAGCGGGAGGATTTACTTCCAGAGCTTGCAGGTGCTTTCGGCCTTGGTGGTCCAGACCTCATCGGGGCTGAGCGTCTTGAGCACCTTGAAATAATCCCAGGCGCCTTTGGATTCGGCCGGGGTCTTTACCTGCATCAGGTACATCTCATGCGCATACCGGCCATCGGGGCGGACAACGCCCTTGGCATAAAAGTCGGACAGTGGCTCGGCCTTCAGCGCAGCCATCACCTTGTCCGAATCGGTCGACTTGATGCGGTCCGCTGTCTTCAGGTAAGTCATCATCGCCGAGTAATCGGCCGCCTGCAGCGAGGTCGGCATCTTCTTGAATTTCTCGAAGAAGCGGTCCGAGAACTTGCGGCTCTCGGGGTTCAAATCCCAATGCCAGCTGTCGGTGAACATCAGGCCTTCGGTCTGCTTGAGCCCCAGGCTGTGGATGTCCGAGCTGAACAGCAGCAGGCCAGCCAGTTTCATGGTCTTGGTGACACCAAACTCGCGCGCAGCCTTGATGGTGTTGATGGTGTCGCCGCCCGCGTTGGCCATGGCCAGAATCTGCGCCTTGGAGTTCTGCGCCTGCAGCAGGAAGGATGAGAAATCCGAGGCATTGATCGGGTGGCGCACGGCGCCCACCACGCGCCCGCCGGCGGCCTTGATGACCTTGGTGGTATCGGCCTCCAGCGCATGGCCAAAGGCGTAGTCGGCCGTCAGAAAGAACCAGTCCTTGTCGCCCAGGCCCACGATCGCGCCGCCCGTGCCCTTGGCCAGTGCCACGGTGTCGTAGGCGTAGTGCACGGTGTAGGGGCTGCACTGGTCGTTGGTCAGCGCCGAGGTGCCCGAGCCGTTCACGATGATGAGGCGCTTTTTCTCCTCGGCCACCTTGGCCATCGCCAGGCCGGTGCTGGAGGTGGTGCCGCCCACCAGCATCTGCATATCGCGCTGGTCGAACCACTCGCGGGCCTTCGATGCGGCCAGGTCGGCCTTGTTCTGGTGGTCGGCCACCATCAGCTCCACCGGCTTGCCCAGCAGCTTGCCGCCAAAGTCGTCAATCGCCATCTGCAAGGCCAGGGCCCCGCCCTTGCCATCGACATCGGCGTAGACGCTGGACATGTCGGTGATGAAGCCGATCCGGACCTTGTCTTGCGCCAGCGCGCCTTGGCTGAGCAGGGCCAGCACGCAGCCAGCGGCAGCGGCCGCAATCGCTCGTCGCCGGTGCGGCCGGGCAGAACGCAAAGAGGGCATTGCAGGAACTTGCATCGGGAGGTCTCCTTGTTCAAATGGACAGGCGTACAGCGTGACGGCCAGGTGCGGCGCACCGGTGGGCGGCTGCGCCCCGATGGTTGCAGGCTGCTTCGCGCGCGCCTACTGGGGTAAGCACCAGAGCGCGGCAAAAACGCGTCTGCAGGCGCGGCACGAACCGGCTATACTGCTCGCAGCTCCGGGGTGTGCGAAAGCGCTGAGATGCGAAAGGCAGTTGCAAGACTGCTGATTAGCGAACCCGACGAACTTGATCCGGTTCATGCCGGCGGAAGAAGAGCGGGACCCTGAAAGCACAGCGGTGGAAGGCAGGCAGCGTTGCATGGCACGCGCTTGCAGCCCTCCGCTACGCACACCCCAGGCGCCTCGCGCACTGGGGTTTTGTCTTTTTTGGGGACGGCACCTGTCAGCGCGCAACAGGTGCCGCCATGGCCACCCCACAGCGGCCCTGGCGCAACGCACAGCACGGCCGGGCCGGGGTGCAGTCGATGGGCGTGTTGCGGCCAGGCAGCCATGCCTGGCGTGTTGCAACAGAGCAGGGCCGGCACGTCCCGGAGCGTTCGATGAAATCAACCGCTTTGAGGAGACTGCCATGAACGCCCCTGAGTCCCTGTTCATCCCCGCCACCGGTGATGCCCCCGATGCCGCCCGCTTTAGCGAACTGCTGGCCCGATCGCGCCAGCCTTTTCCTGCGTCGACCAAATCCTACCTGCCCGGTGCCATCCACCCGCAGCTGCAAGTGCCGGTGCGCGATATTGCACTGACCAACGGGGAGCGGGTCAGCGTCTACGACACCTCCGGACCCTACACCGACCCGGCCGTGGCCATCGATGTGCGCCAGGGCCTGCCCGCGCTGCGCGCCGAATGGATTGCCGCGCGCGCTGACAGCGAATACTACGTGGGGCGCCCGCGTGTGGCCCTCGACGATGGCGGCAAGCGCGGCGAAGAAGACCTGCGCGTGGCCCAACTGCGTGCCGAGGCCGCCGCACTGCAGCGCCAGCCGCGCCGCGCCAAGAGCGGCGCCAACGTGACCCAGATGCACTATGCACGTAAGGGCATCATCACCCCCGAGATGGAATACGTCGCGCTGCGCGAGAACGGCCGCCGCGAATGGATGGCCGAGTACCAGCGCGATGCCGCGCGCGAGGCCCGCCTGGCGGGCAACAGCCTGGGCGCGGCGATCCCCAAGATCATCACGCCGGAATTTGTGCGCGACGAGGTGGCGCGGGGCCGGGCCATCATCCCGGCCAACATCAACCACCCCGAGATCGAGCCGATGGCCATTGGCCGCAACTTCAAGGTCAAGATCAATGCCAACATCGGCAACTCGGCGGTGACCTCCAGCATCGAGGAAGAGGTCGAGAAACTGGTCTGGGCCATCCGCTGGGGGGCCGACAATGTGATGGACCTGTCCACCGGCAAAAACATTCACACCACGCGCGACTGGATCGTGCGCAATTCGCCAGTGCCCATTGGCACCGTGCCGATCTACCAGGCGCTGGAGAAGGTAGGCGGCATTGCCGAGGACCTGACCTGGGAGATCTTCCGCGACACGCTGGTGGAGCAGGCCGAGCAGGGCGTGGACTATTTCACGATCCACGCCGGCGTGCGCCTGGCCTATATCCACCTCACGGCCCAGCGCCGCACCGGCATTGTCTCGCGCGGCGGCTCCATCATGGCCAAGTGGTGCATGGCCCACCACCGCGAGAGCTTCCTCTACGAACATTTCGAAGAAATCTGCGACATCATGAAGCAGTACGACGTGAGCTTCTCGCTGGGCGACGGCCTGCGCCCGGGCTGCGCCTCGGACGCCAATGACGAAGCGCAGTTTGCCGAGCTGGCGACGCTGGGCGAGCTGACCCAGCTGGCCTGGAAGCACGATGTGCAGACCATGATCGAAGGCCCGGGCCATGTGCCGATGCACATGATCCAGGCGAACATGACCGAGCAGCTCAAGCACTGCCATGAGGCACCGTTCTACACCCTGGGCCCGCTGACCATCGACATTGCGCCGGGCTACGACCATATCGCCAGTGCCATTGGTGCAGCGATGATCGGCTGGTTTGGCACCGCCATGCTCTGCTATGTGACGCCGAAGGAGCACCTGGGCCTGCCCGACCGCGATGACGTCAAGCAGGGCATCATTGCCTACAAGATTGCCGCGCATGCGGCCGATGTGGCCAAGGGCCACCCAGGTGCGCGCGCGCGTGACGATGCATTGAGCCAGGCGCGTTTCGATTTCCGCTGGGAGGACCAGTTCAACCTGGGGCTGGACCCGGACACGGCCCGCGCCTTCCATGACGAAACCCTGCCCAAGGACAGTGCCAAGGTGGCGCATTTCTGCTCCATGTGCGGTCCCAAGTTCTGCTCGATGAAGATCACGCAGGAGGTGCGCGAGTTCGCCAAGCACCAGGGCGTGGCCGAGGAGCAGGGCATTGCGTTGGGCATGCAGGCCAAGGCCGAGGAGTTCAACCGGGCAGGGGGTGATTTCTACATCCCGATCGCCAGCGACACCACGGCCAGGTAAGGGCAGGCAGCGCTTGACGCACAATGCGGCCGCCACCCGGCGGCCGCATTGGCGCGTCGGTGTCAGCGATGTTTGCTGCGCTGCACTAAACTTCGGGCTGCAGTGTGTCAGCCCCGTTCCACGCCAGAAAGCCCTTTGCCATGAACGTTACGCAAGCCATGAAAGAGCGCCGCTCCGTGCGCGCCTTTTTGCCCAAAGCACCGTCTGCCCAGGCAGTCCACAGCCTGATTGCCGACGCGGCGCAGGCGGCATCGGGCGGTAATCTGCAGCCCTGGCGGGTGGTGGCGCTGGCGGGCCATGCCTTGCAGGAGCTGACCGATGCGATCGCGGACGCGCAGCCGCTGCCCGAGGGCGGCAACAACTACACCTACCCGCCCAATCTCTGGGAGCCGTACCGCACGCGCCGCTTCAAGAATGGCGAGGACCTGTACAAGACCATCGACATTCCGCGCGAGGACAAGGCCGCGCGTCTGGAGCAGCTGGCCAAGAATGGCCGTTTCTTTGGTGCGCCGGTGGGTCTGCTGGTGTTTGCCGACGAGCGCATGGGCTATGCGCAGTGGGTGGACCTGGGCATTTACCTGCAGTCCCTGATGCTGCTGGCCACCGAGCGCGGCCTGGCCACCTGTGCCCAGGGCTACTGGCGCCGCTATGGTGACACCGTGGAGCGGGTGCTCAAGGCCCCTGAGCCTTACAAGGTGGCCTATGGTATTGCGCTGGGGTACGAAGACCCGTCTGCGCCCATCAACAGCCTGCGTGCCGACCGCGCGCCCTTTGGCGACTGGGCGCAGATGCGCGGGTTTGACTAAGACTTTTCAACCAAGGGATCAGACCGCGATATAGCGGTCCTTGCGGTGGTTCATCGCCACGATCAGGTTCAGGATCACCGCCCCGGCAATCGACCAGGCGACCGACACGGCCGGCACCAGCCACAGCGCAAAGGCCACAATGGTGCAGTCCAGCCCCATCTGCACCTTGCCCGCCGACCAGCCTCGGCGCTCCTGCAGGTAGAGCGCCAGAATGCCGAAGCCGCCCAGGCTGACCCGGTGGCGGAACAGAATCAAAAAGCCCGTGCCCAGCAGCACACCGCCGAGAATGGCCGCCAGTGGCTGGGACACATAAGCGATGGACAGCAGCGCCGGCAGCAGCCCGGTGAGCCAGGACGTGGCCACCACCGCGATAAAGGTCTTGACCACGAAGGCGGCGCCCATGCGCTTGGCCGCCAGCCAGTAGAAGGGCAGGTTCAGGCAGAAGAACAGCAGGCCCAGATCCGTGCCGGTGGCGTAGTGCCCCAGCAGCGCAATACCGGCAATGCCGCCCGTCAGCAGCCCCGCGCTTTTGTACAGCACCAAGGCGGTGGAGATCAGCAAGATGCCGACCGCCATCGCGATGCCATCCTCCAGCCAGGAATGGCCGGAGGAGCCGGTCTTGAGTGCCCAGCGGAATTTGCCGGAGGTCAGTTGGGTCACGCGCGCAAAGCCTGCGCTGGCAAAGAGGCGGTATCGGGTCATGGGGAAAGGGCAAGCAAGAGTCCTGCCAGCTTGGGCGCCGTGCATGCGCCCCAGGCCCTGGCAAAGGCGAGATAGCCCTGCAATATAGGGCTAACCCTTATCCCTCAGACCTTGCCAAGGATTGGCGCAGCCCGGCTGCGGGCTGCCTCCCCGGTTCAGAGGCTCACTTCCAGATCGGGCACTGGGCCTCTTGCTTGCTGGCAAACAGCGTATCGCCCGGCAAGGCCTTGATCAGCTTGAACACGTCATGCTTGCCCTTGGACTCTTCGGGCGTCTTGACCTGCAGCAGGTACATGTCGTGCACATAGCGGCCGTTGGACTCGATCTTGCCCTTGCCGAACATGTCGTTCAGCGGCATCGACTTGAGGGTCTGCATCACCTTGTCGGCATCCAGGCTCTGCGCCTTTTCCACAGCCTTGAAGTAGCTCATCGCCGAGGAGTAGTCGGAGGCCTGCAGCGAGGTGGGCATCTTCTTGGTGCGGGCGTAGTAGCGGTCGGTCCAGGCACGGGCCTCGGGCGAGCGGTCCCAGTACCAGCTGTCGGTGAACATCAGGCCGCCGGCGAGCTTGAGGCCCAGACTCTCGACCTCGTTGGCGAACACCATCAGCGCGACCGGCTTCATCTTGGGCGTGACGCCAAACTCCCGCGCGGCCTTGAGCGAGTTCATGAAGTCGCCACCCGCATTGGCCAGGCCCAGGATCTCGGCCTTGCTGGCCTGTACCTGCACGAGGTAGGACGAAAAATCATTCGCGTGGAAGGGCGCACGCACCGATTTGACGATTTGGCCGCCCTGGGCCCGCACCACCTGGGTCACATCGGCCTCCAAGGTGTGGCCAAAGGTGTAATCGGCCACCAGCAGCGCCCAGGTCTTGGCGCCTTGCTCGGACACCGCCCGGCCCGTGCCGCGCGCAATGGCCGTGGTGTCGCTGTTGTAGTGCACCCAGTACGGCGAGCACTGGCTGCCCGTCAGGTTCGAGGAGTAGGCGCCGTTGATCAGCAGCACGCGTTTTTTCTCATTGGCCACCTGGCCCATGGCCAGCGCTGTCGCGGTGTTGGTGCCGGCAATCAGCAGCTGCACATCCTGGGTGTCGACCCATTCGCGCGACTTGGTCGAGGCGATATCGGCCTTGTTCTGGTGGTCGGCCGACAGCAGCTCGATCGGCCGGCCCAGCAGTTTGCCGCCAAAGTCCTCGATGGCCATCTGGATGGCGGTCACGCCGCCCTTGCCATCGCCGTCCGAATACTGGCTGGACATATCGGTCAGAAAACCCAGGCGCACGGGGGCGGGTGCCTGTGCATGGGCAACGCCGGCAATGGCGCTGCAAGCCAGCGCGCAGGCGCTGAAAGCATGTACGCGGCGGCGCTGGGAAAAGGGCTGGGGCATGTTGACTCCTTTGTTATGTGGCTTGCCTGGGTTCAGCAAAGCCCATGCTAAGAGCAGATGCTGCCGGGCGACAGCGGGCAAACCGCCCAAGCACACGGCGTTTGTCACCCACGTTACCGAGCCCGTGGCGCCGAAGCGCATTTAATAAATAGATAAATAAAAACAAATTCCAAATAACAAACAGAGATTTCGGCCCAGGAGACACGCTCAGATGCAGAGGGGAAGTCACGTTTTTTCATCAGGCTGTCACCTGCAGTTGCAACACTTCCGCCTTTCTTTTGGGAACCCTATGCGACGCTTACCCCTTGTGGCCGCCATGGCCTCTTTGCTGATCCTCACGACACACCCTACCTTGGCGGCCGACCAGGCCACCCATACCCCCGCACGCCAGGCGCTGGAAGCCAAGCTGGCTGCTGCCGATCCCCAGGGCCAGGTCTACGTCGAGCATGTCTTCAACGACACGGCTGCGACCACCCTGCCTGCGGGCTGGCGCACCGCTGCATGGAACAAGGGCACGGCCTCCATCGAGGCCAGCACCGGCAATCTGCTGATCAATGGCAAGGCGGACAGCACTGCGATGACTGCCGTGCTTCTGCCTGCGGAGTTCGAGAACCTCTCCAACTACCGTGTGGACATGGCATTCAGCTTCGAGCAGCCGAACAACTCGGCCCGTTGGGGCAGCGTGATGTACCGCACGTCGCCGTCCAGCGCCACGCCGGCGCATGAGCCCTACTACCAGTTCGCGATCCGCCAGACCGCCACGGCCAACAACGGCACGGAGTTTGCGTACCGCAGTGGCGGTGGCTGGTCGGTGCAGGGCACCAAGCCCTATACCGAGGCCATCAGTGCCACCAAGACCTACGTCGCCAGCGTGGTGGTGCATGGCAAGCGCGTGCGCCAGTACCTCGACGGCGTGCTGTTGCACGATGCCCTGCTGAGCGCAGACCTGGCCAAGGGCGGGATCGGCATGCAGACCGCAGGCCTGATCATGCGCGTCAAGAGCATCAAGGTGACCGAGCAGATCACGCCGCTGCCCGAGTTGGACATGCCCGTGATCGTGCAGGACGCTGGCAGCCCTGCTGCAATGGCACCTACCCTCGTGCAGGCCGCAGAAGGCCTGCAATCGCTGGACGGCAGCGGCGCCAGCAATGCACTGTGGACGCTGGACAGCAGCCTGCATCTGCGCGATGCCAGCGGCACCGACGTGGGCACGCTCGCCGCCTATTTTGCCCAGCCCAAGCGCAATACCATCCCGCTGCTGCGCATCCAGGACGAGGCCACCTTGAACGCGTTGGTGACCTTCTCCGACCAGGTGCACAATCTGGCCGACCTGACCTTGTTGTCCAGTGATGTGGCGCTGCTCAAGCAAGCCCGTGCCGCGTTGCCCAAGCTGCGCACTGCGGTGGATTTCAGCGAGCGCAATCTGACCACGTCCAAGGCCGATCTGCTGACCATTGTGGGCGATACCAACCGGGCAGGCGCCAAGATCGCCATCCTGCCCGAGCGCCTGACCGACCGCGCGTTCGTGGCCCATCTGCAGCGCCTGCTGATCACGGTGTGGACCAATGCCGAGGCTGCAACCCCTGAGCAAGCGGCGAAGGTGCTGGTCAGCGGTGTCAACGGCGTCGTCTCTGCCAACAGCGCGGCCTATGCCGAGGTGCTGCGCAAGCTGCCTGCCAACACCTTGCTGCGCAAGCCGCTGGTGATCGGCCACCGGGGCATGCCCAGCCGCGAGGACGAGAACACGCTGGAGAGCGCCAAGGCGGCGGTGGCGGTGGGAGCCGATGCCGTGGAGAACGACATCTACATCACCACCGACGACCACCTGGTCATCATGCATGACGACACCGTGGACCGCACCACCAATGGCACGGGCACCATCGAGAGCATGACCCTGGCACAGGTCAAGGCCCTTGCCAGCAAGACCAAGGGCTACCAGGTGCCCACGATGCGTGAGTACTTCCAGGCGTTCAAGAACGATCCCATCACCCATGTGATCGAGCTCAAGAGCAGCAACCCGCGCATCATTGCCCAGCTCAAGAAGGAAATGGCCGAAGAGGGCGTGGCGGACCAGTCGGTCGCCATCTCCTTCATTGCCGACCAGCTCAAGCGCAGCGGCGAGCAGATGCCCGAGCTGACGGGCGGCTTCCTCAACAGCATTGCCGACAGCGCCGATGTGCCCGCCAGCGTGCGCAATGTGCTGGAGGCCACACAGGCCAACTCCTCCACCTTCAATCCCAGCTACGGCGCCATTCGCCAAAGCACGATGGAAGCGGCCAAGCACCGTGGCGTGACCTTCTGGCCCTGGACGGTGAACGACCCGGCCACCTTCTACAAGTACTACAGCTGGGGAACCCATGGCATCACCACCAACGATGCCTACCTGGCCAGCAACTTCCCGGTTGAGATCGCAGCCAAGCCGCAAACTGCTGCGCTGGCTTTGAATGTGCCACTGAGCCTGGGTGTGACCCTGACCACCCAGCTGCGCGCACAGCGCGATGCCGTTGCCACGGAGCTGGTCTACCTGGGCGGCACTGCGACCGCGGTACCCGGTAGCAATGGGGCGCTCAGCTTCAGCAGTGCCGGCACCGCCATCGTCATGCCCGGCTACCGCCACCAGATGGATGCCACCTACAGCTACGTGATCATGGGCCAACCGGTGACCCTGGTGGTGGGCGACGGCAGCGACGGCGTGGTGGGCACCCCCAATGCCCCGGCAGCCGGCCAGGTGAGCTGCAGCAGCGCGGTGCCCGGCCAGACCAGCACCTGCGCGGTCGTGCCCCAACCCGGCTACCAGCTGGTGGGCCTGGCGGCAGACAGCAGCTGCCCGGCAGGCCAGTGGAATGCCGATCAAACGGCTTACACCACTGGCACGATCTCCGCGCAATGCCAGCTACGCTTTGACTTTGAAGCCAAGCCCGCCAGCGCATCCTTGGCGCCTGTCGGCAAGCAAGGCGAGATGCAAGCCACCGTGCGCGGCGGCGGCACCGGTCTCTGGGCCTTCGATGCCGCGCAAGCGGTGGCCGTGAGCCCTGCAGCAGCGGCGCCCAGCGGCGTGAGCTTTCCGTTTGGCGTCGTCAGCCTGCAGCTGACCGGCGGCCAGGCAGGGCAGAGCGCCACCGTGGAGATGACCTACCCGCAAGCCTTGCCCGCCAACGCCAAGTACTACAAGTACGGTAAGACCGCCGACAACAACCAGCCCCACTGGTATGTCTACCCGAATGCCAGCATCAGCGGCAACAAGGTGGTCCTGACCCTGACCGACGGCCAGACCGGCGATGACGACCTGCAGGCCAACGGCGTCATCCGCGATCCGGGCGGTGTGGCCGTGCTGGCCGATGACCCAGGCACACCTGGCACCCCTGGCGCTACCGCCACCCCCGTGCCTACCTTGGGCCATGCAGCACTCGCGCTGCTATCGGGCGGCCTGGGGCTGCTGGCCTGGCGCCGCAAGCGCGAGGGGCAGGTTTGATCTAGTGCTGTAGTCTTGGATAGGTAGTTGACCGCCAGTGGTGCCTTGGGGTGCCCTGGCAGTTTTTTGTCTATGTCCGTGTACGCAACTTATCTGCCTCAACGCTAGGCGCGAAGTATCCGGTCAAAGGCATAGCTGCAAGTAGCCTGGATTTGCTCGGGTGACAGCTTTCTGTCTACCGGAATCTGGGCAGCGTTGCGGACCATGTCGTTGCCCTCGGCAAACGATTGCAGGCTGAGCGTCCGCACTTCCTCCGCCTGGTTGCCCAGGGCTGGCGCAATGCGAGATGTCCAGTGCGCATTGAACTCTTCCAGCAGAGCGGCGAAGAGCTCGATGGTGTCGTAGATATACAGAACGTCCTGGGCGCGTTTGCCCGCGCTGCGATTTTTTTGGATCAGGAGCTTTTGCACCATGAAGCACAACGGATGGGCCACCAGTACATCCATTCGCCGAGGCAGCGGAAATCCGTTTCCCTGATGGAGACTGATACTCCATGGATCGATCAGCAGAATGTCCAGGTGGCGGATCTTCTGCGCGGAGATGCCGGCTTTCTCCATCGTCGCATCGGTTTCCCCGTTTCGTTTTTTACCGCTGCCCTGCAGAGGCGTTAGAAACTCTGCATAAAAGCCGTTGGACTCATTACCCAGCGTGTAATGTGCCGCTGGTGGTCGATGGTCACCGCTCAAATTTTCTTTGAACCCCTGCTGCGCAAGCGCTTGCTTGATGTCGCCCTCGATAGGCGCCTTGTTGGCAAAGGCCAGGTCGGTGTCTCTTGTCGAAACCGGCTGATAGTCAGGCAAATTAGCCCTGGGATCCAACCTGTGGAGACGATGACTCCAGCCGCCGATGATGACCAGTTGCTGCCGCCATGGCTCCAATGCTTGAACCAACTTGGCGAATGCTTCGAGGTCATTCATTCGATCAGCTCCCCGTGAGTGGCCGTAAGTACTTGTCGTAGATCAGCTGGGCTTGTTCAGCACCCCTTGTGGGATGGCTTTTAACATCCAACCAAACCTGGAATATATCTGCGACCAAGACTCCATCCTGGTTCACCGCAGCTCTGAAGGTGGATTGCGGAAAAGCGGTTTGCCGGAGTATCACATCTGGCCGCTCCGAGGGGAAAGCCATCAGCCCAGCCCATGCCGGAGCTTCCAGGTCTGGAGCCTTGTTGACGTAGATGTAGGGCGGGACGCCACTGACATGACCAATGTCTAGTGCATCCGCTGCAGCAAACAACCCCAGACAAGCGTCGTCTGTATGTTTGCTGAGCAGACTTCGAATTTGCTGATCGGCTGGCAGTCGCAGAAGAAAGCGGCAAGGAATCTCTGAACGGGGCCGCATGGCAGCAGCGCTCCAGCGGCTGAAAAGCTCCTCACAGCGAACCAGCTTCAGGTGCACCGAGGAGTCGCTCAGGTAGCCCTCGTTACGCAGCTGTTGTAGGAACCGGGATGCGCTCATGGCAGACACCTGGGCGCATTCTGCAAGCTCGGAGCCACTTTTGAACCTTCTTCTAGGGGCATTGAGCAGGCCCTCAGGCAGCTCCCACGCCAGCAGCAGCTTTAGCATCCACTGGTTCAGATCGGAGAACAGATTGATGGTCGGTGCAGGACGGGGTAAGCGTCCTTTGCGGGGCTCTTCAGGCAGATGGTTCAGTGGCTGGAAGGCCTTCCCACTGAAATAGCGCTCACCCCTTGCGGAGACAATGCCCACCGCCGTATCGTTGGCGAAACGCTGCGCAAACGCCTGCACATGGTTGACCAGCGATGGCGATGCCTCGGGCACCCATATGACCGCCAGGGGGCTAGCGCCGCTGGAGCGCTCAGCCGCCTCTCTGGCTTGCAAAATGGCCATCGACAGCAGGGGCAACACGCGGTCTGGGCGGCTTTCGGACAGCGCCTTGACTTCTACGATGAACCGCTCAGCGCCAAGCCCGATCACCAAATGCGCATTGGGTGACACTGCAGATTGCATTTCCACCGCCCAACCCTGAGACTGGAAGATCTCAGCCACATGCTGCTCAGCACGCGATCCGGTGGGGGCAACGGAAGAGTTTTTTGGCATGATGGCTGCTCCTAACATGGCCATTTTATTTAACATGGCCATGTTGTCAATCAAGGCCATGTTATTAAATGGCCATTTTTGGCACCCGACCATCTATAGTTGCAGCCTGGACAGATGTCGCTGCAGCGCCATCCTTGGGTTTCGAACCCTCAAGCCACCTGTCCCACCCCCCGCGCATCCGGCATGCGCGATGCCCAGGCAAACACCGCCATCCCCAGCAGCACCGTCACCGCCAGGCCCAGCGCCAGCAGCAGGCCGCTGTGGAAGAGCTGGGGCGCCACGAGGCCGGAGATGATGGTGAAGACCATCATCTGGCTAAAGCCCTGCAAAGAAGAAGCCAGGCCGCGCATCTGGGGGAACTGGCCCATGGCTTCTAGCGTCAGGATGGGCATCAGCTGCGAGATGCCAAAGGTGTAGAGCGTGATCGGCAGGACGGCCCAGGGGACGGTGGGTTGCTGGGTCAGGCTGTTGTAGAGCAGGTTGCAGGCGCAGGCGACCAGCAGGCAGGCGTAGCCGATGCGTTTTTGCACGGCGGGCGGAATGCGGCGGGCAAACACGCTGGAGATGGCTGAGCCCAGCATGGTGCCGGCGATCAGCGGGATGAACAGCCAGCCCAACGCGGTTTCGTCCAGGCCAAGTATGGTCATCACAAACTCGGCGGCTGAGCTGATGTAGATCGAGTTGGCACCGGCCATCAGCGCCAGGCCGATCAGCATGGTGCGGAACTTGCGGTTGCGCAGTGCCTGCAGGTAGTTGCCGGCAATGATGCGCAGCTTCAGCGGCGTGCGGCGCTCGGGCGGCAGGGTTTCGGGCAACTGGCGCCAGATCAGCAGCGCCAGCAAGACGCCAAAGCCCGACAGGAAATAGAAGCTGTAGCGCCAGCCGCCATGGCTTTGCAGCCAGCCGCCCAGCACGGGCGCCAGCGCAGGGGCCAGGCCAAACACCATCATCACCAGCGCCATCATGCGCTGCGCCTCGGCACCCTGGTGCTGGTCTTGCACCATCGCGCGCACGATGACCATGCCCGAGCCGGCGCACAGGCCCTGCACCAGGCGCATCAGCACCAGCGATTCAATCGAGCCGGCAAAGGCCGCTGCCAGCGAGGTGATGCCGTAGCCGATGGCCGAGACCATCAACACGCGGCGGCGGCCGAAGGTATCGCTGAGCGTGCCGTAGAACAGCATGGTGCTGGCCATCGCAAACACGTAGACGCTCAGGGTTTGCTGAACTGCAATGGGTGAGGCGCCAAACTCCTGCCCGATGGCATGGAAAGAGGGCAGGTAGGTATCGATGCCCAGCGGACCAATCATGGTGCACAGGGCAAACAGCAGGGTGAGCGTAACGGGTGACTTTTGCATGGGGCGCTGGGCGCGCTGCCCGGGCCGCGATCACCAAGCGCTGCTAGGCCCTGCGGGCCCATGGCTTGGATGGAGGAAAAAGCGGGTGGGGCGAGGGCGCCGAAATGAAGAACCACCGCCCTACAAAAATGGCAGAGGCAAGGCGGCAAGCAGGCATTTAACCAAAAAACGCCGCTGCCTGTGCCAACCGCCGGCGCCGCCAAAACGCGCTGGGACATTGGCTGCCCGCAATGCAAAGAGCGCGAAACTGTGTACACATTTCGCGCTCTGGGCGGTTATCAGCGGTGTCAAACGCCTAGCCCGCGCTGGGCCGCTCGGCGCCCTTGGGGCGAAATGCCTTGCAAACGGCTTCGTCGGTTTGCAGATAGGGGCCGCCAATCAGGTCCACGCAGTAGGGTACCGCGGCAAAGATGCCGGGCACCTGCTGCTGGCCTTCGGCGTCCTTCAGGCCTTCCAGGGTCTGGGCAATCGCCTTGGGCTGGCCGGGCAGGTTGATGACCAGGCTGCTGCCCCGGATGACGGCTACCTGGCGCGACAGAATCGCGGTCGGTACAAACTGCAGGCTGATCTGGCGCATCTGTTCGCCAAAGCCGGGCATCACCTTGTCTGCGATGGCCAGAGTTGCTTCGGGCGTCACATCGCGCGGTGCAGGGCCGGTGCCGCCGGTGGTCAGCACCAGCGCGCAGCCAAGGTCCACCAGCTCGATGAGGGTCTGGCTGATCAGTGCCTCGTCGTCGGCAATCAGCCGGGTCTCGTACTGCAGCGGGTTGCGCAGCGCGCGGCCCAGCCAGTCCTGCAAGGCAGGCAGGCCCTTGTCTTCATAGACGCCGGTGCTGGCGCGGTCGCTGATCGAAACGAGGCCTATCTTGACGGTGTCGTACGTGCTGCTCATCGCTTGCCCTGTTGCGCTGCCATCAGGCCTGGTCATCGTCGTCTTCGCCGTCTGCAGCCGTATCGCTGCTGCTGCGGCTGGCGCTGTGGGCGGCCATCACATGGTCGCGCACCAGCTGGAACAGCTCGCGGTAGGCGCGGCCCTTGCGGGGTGCCTGGCCGGTGGATTCCTGCACATTGGCCTCATGGGCGCTGGGCATGTCCTTGCGGGCCTGGCGCACCAGGGAGCGCAGTTGCTGGATGTCGGTATCGGGGGCTTCGTTGATCCACTGGGCCACCGCATCGTCGCTGACGATCATGCGGTCGCGCCACTGCTCGGCGGCATGCAGCAGGGCCTTTTCCAGGCTGGAGCCTTCCTTTTGCTCGGACAGGGCTGCCTTGATCGCGGCGATTTCGCTGTCTTCGAGCTTGCGCATCAGCTTGCCGATGTACTGCATCTGGCGGCGCTTGCCCTCGAAATTGGTGATGCGCTTGGCCTCGGCCAGCGCATTGCTCAGGATTTCAGGCAATTCCAGGCGCTTGAAGAGGTCGCTGCGCAAGGTCAGCAGTTCCTTGCCCAGGTCTTGCAGGTCATCCATTTCCTTTTTCAGGTCGGACTTGCTCGACTCGGTCGTGCCTTTGAGCTCGGCCTTGAGTTCGATATCGAGCTCGCTGCCTTCGGCCACGAACTTGCCGCGAACGAAATAGCCTTTTTTGGGTTTGCGTGACATGGTTAAATGCTTTTGTTCAAAAGGCCATCGCCCGGCGCAGTGCCTGGGCGATGGCGGTTATCAGTATCATAGCGGGCAGTATGAATAAATCCGTATCCAGCTCCAACAGCCAAGGCGATGCCAAGGCCGAGTCCGGCTTCAGTTACAGCCGCGCATTTTTCAAAGATCTCGTCGAGCAGGCGCTCTCGCATGCCAAAAAACTCGGTGCGACCGATGCCGGGGCCGATGCCTCCGAAGGCTCCGGTCTATCGGTGAGTGTGCGCAAGGGCGAGCTGGAGACGGTGGAGCGCAACCGGGACAAATCTCTGGGAGTGACGGTGTATCTGGGCAAGCGCCGTGGCAATGCCAGCACGTCCGACTTCTCTGCCGAAGCAGTGCAGCGCACCGTGCAGGCGGCCTATGACATTGCACGCTTCACCGCCGAGGACCCTATCGCAGGTCTGCCCGACGCAGCCGATATTGTGCCAGCAGCCGAGCACCGTGAACTGGAGCTATTCCATCCTTGGGCCATTGACAGCGAAGCGGCGGCCCAATTGGCCCTGCAGTGCGAGGCGGCGGCCTTTGCCACCGACAAGCGCATCACCAACAGCGAAGGCGCCGGTGTGTCGGCCCAGCAAAGCCATTTCTACAGCGCCCACACCAACGGTTTCGCCGGCGGTTATGCCAGCTCGCGCCACAGCCTGTCGGTGGCACCGATTGCCGGCAAAGGCGCCGACATGCAGCGCGATGCCTGGTACAGCAGCATGCGCCGCGCCAGCGACCTGGCCGATCCTGCCGTGGTAGGCCGGTATGCGGCCGAGCGCGCACTCTCGCGCCTGGGTGCCCGCAAGATTGCCACGACCGAATGCCCGGTGCTGTTCGATGCCCCGCTGGCCGCCGGCCTGGTGGGCTCGCTGGTGCAGGCCATCAGCGGCGGCGCGCTCTACCGCCGCAGCTCCTTTTTGCTGCATTCGCTGGGCAAGAAGGTCTTCCCCAAGCACATCCAGCTGGTCGAAGATCCCTTCATCATCGGCGGCAAGGGCAGCGCGCCTTATGACGACGAAGGCGTGCGCGTGTCCAAGCGTTCGGTGATCGAAGACGGCAAGGTGGCCGGCTATTTCCTGTCCACCTATTCGGCCCGCAAGCTGAGCATGCGCACCACCGGCAATGCCGGCGGCGCCCACAACCTGCATTTCTACTCGACCAAGACCCGCCCTTCGGACGACCTCAACGCCATGCTGCAAAAGCTGGGCACGGGCCTGTTCGTCATCGAGCTGATGGGCCAGGGCGTGAACCCGGTCACCGGCGATTATTCGCGTGGCGCCAGTGGTTTCTGGGTGGAAAACGGCCAGATCGCCTTTCCGGTCGAAGAGATCACGATTGCCGGCAACCTCAAGGACATGTTCAAGGGCATCGAGGCCGTGGGCGCCGATGCCTACAACGCCGGCTCCAAGACCTTGGGCAGTATCCTGATCAACCGCATGAAGGTGGCAGGGTCCTGATCCCTCGCCGCTCAATAGCATGCAGCCCGCTCAGAGCCATCCAATCCAGGGGCGGCGGGCGGGTTTTATTTTTTGACTGAGCAGCTGGCCAAAGCGGGCCGGCACTGTAAGGAGTGGGCTGTGTTTACCGGCATTATTCAGGCAGTGGCGCGCATCAGCGCGATTGACGACCAACCGGGGCTGCGGAGCTTTACCGTGGCCTTTCCCGATGGCTTTTGCGATGACCTGGCGATAGGGGCCAGTGTGTCGCACGACGGCGTATGCCTGACGGTGACCGAGCTGCTGGACCCCACGCACGCGCGCTTTGATGTGATGCAGCAGAGCCTGAACATCACCACCCTGGGCGGGCTGGAACTCGGCTCGCTAGTGAATGTGGAGCGCGCGGCCAAGGATGGCGCCGAGATTGGCGGCCACCCGCTGTCGGGCCATGTGGACTTTACCGGCACCTTGGTGCAGGTGCGCCAGTTCGACAACAACCATGTGATGCGGGTCGCAGTGCCCGAGGCCTTTCGCCGCTATGTATTCGCCAAGGGCTATATCGCCATCAATGGCGCCAGCCTGACCGTTGCCGAGGTCAACCGCCAGGAAGGCTGGTTCGAGGTCTGGCTCATCCCCGAGACCTTGCGCATGACCGTGTTTGGCGACAAGCGCGCCGGTGACCGCCTGAACATCGAGATCGAGCGCAGTACCCAGGTGGTGGTGGACACCGTGCGTGAGGCAGTGGACGAGAAGCTGGGCCAACTCAAGCCCCTGCTCGAAGCGCTGCTGCGCGAGAAAGGCCTGAGCCTGGAAGACCTGGTTACACCGCCGCAACTGCCCAAGGCTTGATGGCCAAGTCGTGGACAGGGGTCCTCTGCATGACCCTCGCCCAATGGGATGGATCCGGATCGGGATGAGACGCAAGGCGTCTTTTGCGGTCAATAGCGGTAGCTATTGACAAGGAAGACAACGCAGCGGATCGCCCGAGACCGCGTTCAGACCACGGCAGGGAGTTGTGCAGAGGATCCCTAGCGGGTGGCGACGATAAAGATCCGGGGGAAGGGCAGCAGCACCGTGCCGCTGGGCAGCGCCGGGTAGGCCTGGCGGATGGCGGCCAGGTAGTCCGCCAGGTACTGCGTCTTCTCCTGTGCATCGAGCTGCGCCAGGAACGGCCGCAGCGCCGAGCCTTTGAACCATTCGACCACCGCCTCGTGGTTGGCCAGTGGGTGCATATAGGTGGTGCGCCAGGCATCGACCCGGCTGCACAGCGGCTGCAGCAGCGCGTAGTACCAGTCAAGGTTATGCCGATCAGGGTGACGCACCGCGCCGATGCGCGAAGCCCAGGGGCCTTGCGCGGCTACCTCCCGCGCCAGCACATGGGCGGGCTCTTGCAGATTGTCGGGTGTCTGCACCGCCAGGCTGCCGCCAGCGCGCAGTTGCTGCAGCAATTGCGGGTAGAGGCGGGCATGGTCGGGCAGCCACTGCAGGCTGGCATTGGCCAGAATCACATCCACGGCCGGTGCGGCCTGCCAGTTACCAATATCGGCCAGCGCAAACGGCGTCTGCGGCAGGCGCTCGCGTGCAGCGCGCAGCATGTCTTCGTCATTGTCCAGCCCCGTCACCGCCGCATCGGAGTAGCGCGCCTGCAGCACTTCGGTGGAGTTGCCAGGGCCGCAGCCCAGGTCAATGGCAGTCTGCACCTCGGTGTTTGGAATGGCGGCTACCAGATCACGCACGGGGCGGGTGCGTTCGGCTTCAAACTGGCTGTACTGCTGGGCGGACCAGGTCATGGGGTTCTCCTTCTGTCTTGCCCGGCACTGTTGTGCGCTTTACCCATGCTGACAAATACGCTATAAAAACCACAACCATACTTTTGAGGTATTGCTTGATGGAGTTGAGACAGCTGCGGGCCCTGGTCTGCATTGCCGAGTGTGGCAACCTGACCCGCGCTGCCCAGCAACTGGGTATGCAGCAGCCACCGCTGACGCGCCTGTTGCAGCAGTTGGAGGCCGAGATGGGCACGCCGTTGATGGAGCGGCTGCCCCGAGGCATGCGGCCCACCGCCGCCGGTCTGGCGCTGGTGCAGGAGGCGCGCATGGTGCTGGCCCGGGTGGAGGCCATGGCCGGCCTGGTTCAGGATGCCGCCCAGGGCGGGCGTGGCCATGTGGCCATTGGCTTTACCAGCTCGGCGGCGTTGCACCCCTTGGTGGCACAGGTGCTGCGGGCTTTCAGGGCGCAGTGGCCGCGCGTGAAGGTCACGTTGGAAGAGGCGGGATCGGGCGAGCTGCTGGACGGCCTGCTGGCGCAACGCCTGCATGCGGCGCTGGTGCGCTCGGCCTGGGAGGCGCAGCCCAGCCTCAGCAGCCGGCATCTGCTGAGCGAGCCGATGGTGGTGGCCGGGCCGCTGGGCCATGCACTGATGCAGTCGCGCCGCCCCTTGCCGCTGGCGCAGCTGCGGGGCCAACCGCTGGTGCTGTACCGGCGGCCAGCGGGCCCGGGCCTGTACGATGGCATCGTCGCTGCCTGCGTGGGCGCGGGCTTTCATCCACAGGTGGTGCAAGAGGCCCCGCGCCTGACTGCCACGTTGAGCCTGGTAGCCGCCGGCCTGGGCCTGAGCATTGTGCCGGCCTCCCTGCAGAGCCTGCGCAGCGATGGGCTGGCCTACCGGCGGCTGAGCGGTGCGCCCGGCCTGGTGGCGCCGCTGATCCTGGTCAGCCAGCGCCGTCCTGAGGCCCAGGCCCGCGTGCTGCTGCAGCACCTGGGCAGCATTCTGGACCAGCAGCTGACGCTGCAGCGGCCGCGCAAGGGGGGCGCCTGACATGCAAAAACGCATCATGCCGTCGATGATGGCGCTGCAGTGCTTTGAGGCCGTGGCGCGCCACATGAGCTTTACCCTGGCGGCCCAGGATTTGTTCTTGACCCAGAGCGCCATCAGCAAGCAGATTGCGCAGCTGGAAGCCACCGTCTGCCAGGCGCTGTTCCACCGCTCGGCGCGCGGGCTGTCGCTCACCCCGGCCGGGCGCATGTACCTGGGCGAAGTGCGCAGCATCCTGAACCAGGTCGATGCCTCGGCCCGTTATGTGATGGGCTACGGCGAGGCGGACGAAACGCTGACGATTGCCGTGCAGCCCACCTTTGGCATCACTTGGCTGGTGCCTCGCCTGCGGCTGTTTCTGCAGGCCTACCCGCACATCCAGGTCGTCACCAAGGGCGACGCCCGGCCTTTTGACCTGATGCAGTCGCGCATCGATATCTCGCTGTTCTATGGCGAAGGCAGCCTGCCAGGCGCGGACTGCCACCGCCTGTTCGAGGCCGATGTGGCAGTGGTGTGTGCGCCGGACATCTTGCCTGCCGATGGCTTGGCCTCGCTCGCTGAGCTGGAGCAGTTGCCCATGGTCCAGTGCTCGTTTCGGCCCGAGATCTGGCGCGACTGGTTTGCCTGCCAGGGCTTTGTGCCGGCCGATGCCTACCGGGGCACGCGCTTTGACACCTTCTCGATGTGCCTGCAGGCCGCACAAGAGGGCATTGGCCTGGCCATCATGCCGCGCATGTTTGCCGAGCAGGCGCTGGCCCAGGGCCGCCTGGTGCAGCCCTGGCCCTTTGTGCAGCCCAGCGACGGCGCCTACTACGTGGCCCATGCCAGCCCCTGCGCAGCCTTGCCCAAGATCCGCCATTTTGTCGATTGGGTGCTGGCACAGGCGCATGCCAGCCCGCCATCCGCATGAAATTTTGGAATAGCCCGATCATTTAATTTCGTTTGCCCCGGGCGGGGCGGCTGTCAACAATGCGTGGTTGGAAAAACAATAACCACGGAGACCGCGCACATGGCCGCGCTGCACCACTACCTCTCGATTGCCGACCTGGAGCGCGCTGCCCGCAAACGCTTGCCCGCCTGTGTGCGCGGCTATGTCTGCGGCGGCACGGAAGACGGCGTCTCGCTGCAGCAAAGCCTGCAGGCCTTCTCGCGCCTGGGCTTTGTGCCGCGCGGCCTGCGCCATGTGGCCCAGCGCAGCACGGCCACCACCTTGTGGGGCCAGACTTATGCGATGCCGATGGGCTTTGCGCCCACCGGCTTTGCCGCCATCGTGATGAAGGACTGCGACGCGGCGCTGGCCAAGGTGGCGCAGGCGCAGTCGCTGCCCTTCATCATCAGCGGCGCATCGACCGTGCCTTTGGAACAGCTGCAAAGCGCGCATGACCAGCGCTGCTGGTACCAGGCCTACCTGCCGGGCAATATGGCGCGCATCCTGCCGCTGCTGCAGCGCCTGGAACGTGCCCAGATCCCCGTGCTGGTGGTCACCATCGACACCTGCGTGGGCGCCAACCGCGAGAACCTGCAGCGCCTGCGCTTTACCGTGCCGTTTCGCCCCAGCTGGACCTTGTTGCTCGACGGCCTGCGCCACCCGCGCTGGAGCTGCGATGTGTTTTTGCGCACCGTGTTGAGCCAGGGCGTGCCCCGCTTTGCCAACCTGGCCCATGAGGCAGGGCCGGCCATCACCGCCGACCCGCCCCATGGCTTTCGGGGCGAGCGTGATCAGCTCGACTGGGACTGCATAGACCAGATACGCGCGGCCTGGAAGGGCAAGCTGGTGCTTAAGGGCGTCATGCACCCGGAAGACGCCCGACTTGCCGTGGCCCATGGCGCCGATGCGGTCATCGTCTCCACCCATGGCGGGCGCCAGCTCGATGCCTGCATCTCGCCCCTGCAGGCGCTGCCCGAGATTCGGCAGGCCGTGCCTGCCGGCTATCCGGTGTTCATCGACGGCGGCTTTCGCCGGGGCAGCGATGTGCTCAAGGCCATGGCGCTGGGCGCCGACCTGGTCTTTACCGGCCGGCCGCAGCTGTTTGGCGCGGTGGTAGCGGGCGAGGCGGGCATTGCCCACGCCGTGCAGCTGTTCCGCCAGGAGCTGATGACCAATCTGGCGCTGCTGGGTGTCAACCGCCCGCAGGAGCTGACGGCGGACTGCCTGCGCATCCAGGGCGATTTTTCGCTGCCCCCCAGTCAGCGCTAAAGCGCTTCACCTATTTGCAATCAAGGAGACAAAAAAATGATGACACTGAGCAAGGCCGCGCTGGCCGTGGCTGCCGCATGGGCGCTGTTGCCCGCCGCACAGGCCCAAGGCACGGGCTACCCCGGCAAGCCGGTGAAACTGGTCGTGGGCTATGCCCCCGGCGGCGCCACCGACATTGGCGCGCGGCTGATCGCCGATGCGCTGGGCAAGGACCTGGGCCAGTCCTTCATCGTCGAAAACCGCCCGGGCGCCAACAGCAATATCGGTGCCGAGTATGTGGTGCGCGCGCCCGCCGACGGCTACACGCTGTTTGTCGGATCCATCTCGACGGCGATCAACCAGGGCCTCTACACCAAGCTGGCCTTTGACGCCGGCAAGGACCTGGTGCCGGTCGCCCAGCTCAACGTGGTGCCCAATATCCTGGCTGTGAGCGCCAAGCTGCCGGTCAACTCGGTAGCCGAGTACATCGCCTATGGCAAGCAACATCCGGACAAGCTGACCTGCGCATCGCCGGGCAGTGGTTCTTCGGCCCATCTGGGTTGCGAGCTGTTCAAGCTCAAGACAGGCACCAGCATCCTGCATGTGCCTTACCGGGGCAGCGGCCCGGCGGTGTCGGATCTGCTGGGCGGGCAGGTGGACTCGATGATGGACAACCTGCCGCCGCTGCTGGCGCAGATCCGTGCCGGCAAACTCAAGGGCCTGGCGGTGACGACCGCAGAACGCGTCGATTTTGCGTCGGACATTCCGACCGTCGCCGAGTCCGGGGTGCCCGGCTTTGAGGTCGCCGCCTGGTTTGGCGTGTTTGCGCCAGCTGGCACGCCTGCCCAGGTGGTGGAGACCGTCAACAAGGCCATCAACCGCGCGCTGAATACCAACCCCGATGTGCGGGCCAAGTACCAGAGCAATGGCTTCATGCTGCCGCCAGCGCCCAATTCACCCGCCAGTTTTCAGCGCTTCTTCAACAGCGAGATCAAGCGCTGGGGCGAGGTGGCGCAGGCCACCCGCCTGAAGATCGACTGAGGCCCCGGCTGCCTTAACGCGGATTGGCTGCCAGCCGCGTGGGCAGCAGCAGCGATACGCCGGCGGCCAGTACCAACAGCGCTGCTGCGGCGCCAAAGGCGATCCAGTGGGTGCCGAACTGCTCGTAGGCCCAGCCGCCCAGCCAGCTGCTGATCATCGCGCCAATCTGGTGGCCCAGGTAGGCGCAGCCGTAGAGCATGCCGACGAGCTTGATGCCGTAGAGATCGCCCAGGATGGCCGACGATGCGGCGATCGAGCCGGCCCAGACAATGCCGCCCAGCGCGGCCACGGCATAGAGCTGCCAATGGTGGATGACGGCCACCAGCCCGACAAAGCCCAGGCCCCGCACCAGGTAGATGACGGCCAGGATGTAGCGGCGCGGCACCATATCGGACAGCTTGCCCAGGCCCAAGGTGCTGAAGATGGCGACCAGGCCGATCAGGCCAATGCCGCCGGCGCTGCTGCCGGCATCAAAGCCATGGTCCATCAGCATGGGCACGCCATGGGTGCCCAGCAGGTTCATGCTGAAGCCACAGGCAAACAGGCCCAGAAAGATCTGCCAGAAGGGCGCGGTGGCCACTGCCTGGGCAAAGCGCAGCGAGGGCGCAGCGGGCTGGCCCGCCATCGTCCGCAGGCGCTCCCGGCGGGCGGCTTGCTCGGCGGGCGTCAGGTCGGTGTGCTCGGGCGCGTCATCACGCACAATCCACAGCGCCATCGCGGTGACGATCAGCGCAAATACCAGTGCAAAACCCAGCAGCGTGTATTGCCAGCCCCAGCGCGCAATCGTGAAGGTGAAGACCGGCGTCATCACTGCAATGCCTGCCATGGAGCCGGTGGACAGAAAGAACAGCGCCATGCCGCGCTGGCGCGTGAACCAGCTGCTGATCATCGGCGTGACTGCCACCGGGCTGGTGAAGGCCAGGCCCAGCGACAGCGCCACGCCATAGGACCAGAAAAACAGCCATGGCGTGCGGGCGTTGACGGCCCAGATGCAGGACAGCACCACGATGACGGTGCCCAGCAGCAGCACCCGCCGCGTGCCCTGGCGCGCCACGAGCCAGCCGGCCAGTGGCATGCCCAGGCCGTAGCACAACATGCCAAACGCGACGATGGAAGACAGCAGGCTGCGGCTGAAACCCAGGTCCTGCGACAGCGGCACGATGAAGGGACCGATCCCCATGCGCATGCCCACCGTCAGCAAGGTGAGGATGGTGGAAGCGGCGACGATCACCCAGCCGAAATACAGGCCGGACGGTGGGGTGGGGCCCGGAGGCAGAGAGGTGGGGAGCGCTGTCATGACGCGGTGGCCGCGAGGCGCTCGTCAAAAGGCCTGCGCAACATGGGGATGTAGTAGGGCCGATGATAGGCCGGGGCGCAGGAAGGGCAAGCGGGGCGCGCGGCTGGATGTCGCGCTGGCGGCAGGCGGGCCAGCGCGTGGGTCAGCGCTGCGCGGCGGTGGCACTGGCGCTGGCGGTATCTGGCAGCAGCATCAGCAGTGTGCGGTTGTAGTCTTCCACCACCATCAGCTGGCCGGCATGGTTCAGTGCCAGGCCGGTGGGGCGGCCCAGGGGCCGGGTCTTGCCATCTGCCGTCCAGTTGCCCATCCACTCGATCGGCTTGCCGCCGGGTTTGCCATCCTTCTGGCGTGCAAAGCCCACCACGCGGTGGCCTTGCGGCCCATGCCAGGCGGCCAGCAACTGGCCCTGGAAGGGGCTGGCCTGTGGGGTGGCCAGCAGCTGCAGCGGCGCCGTGTGCGCGGGCCAGAGCATATGGGGCGGCTTGGTGGCGGCGCAGCGCGCGCGTTGCTCGTAGCCGCGCGCTGGGCGCTGTGCGCCCACGCAATAGGGCCAGCCGTAGTCGGCACCTTCCACCAGCTCGTTGAGCTCTTCGGGGGGCTCGTTCCTGTCGCGGTAGTCGATGTTGTTCTCGGCCTGCCAGAGGCTGCCTTTGGCGGGGCCGTCGGGCAGGGTGGCCAGGGCCACGGAGTTGCGCAGACCCAGCGCAAACGGCGCGAACTGCTGCACAGGCGCTTGCGGGGGCTGGCCGGCGGCCGCAGGACTGCGCAGTACCGCACGCCACACCGCACCCCGGAACTGCATCGCTCCGCGCTCGGGACAGGGATGGGGCAGCGCGCCTTGCGCGTCCTGGCAGCGGTCTGTGAGCGAGCCGATATTGACGTAAAGGCTGCCATCGGGCCCGAACGTGATTTCCTTGAGCGGGTGCGCGCCGTCGTCGGGCAGCTGGCCCAGCACCGCTTGCGCCTGGATCGGCTGGCCTGCAGCGGGCACGTGCGTGCGCCAGATACGGCTGGCCTCGCCAATGTAGATCAGGGCATCGGGCCCGCGCACCAGGGCTAGCGGGCGGTCGAGTTTGTCGGCTAGCACCTGGACCTGGGGGCGCTGTGCGGAGTTGGCAGACGGCTGCGCCGGCAGGCTCAGCTCCAGCAGCCGGCCCTGGCGCGGCATCCAGCTGCCCATGTCGATGATCCACAGGCGTCCGGGGCTGATCTCCAGCACCCGGCGGGGCGCACGCAGGCCTTCGCGCTCATCAGCCACCAGGGCTACGCAGGTGCCGGCCGGGCTGGCTATGCTGACCTTTTCATAGCCGCCGCAGCGGCCCTGCGGCGTATAGCCCCGCGCGTGCGCCAGCGGCGCCCAGGCCAGCAAGGCGCTGGCCAGCGCTGCAAGCGCTGCCTGAGGCGGCAGGCGTTCAGGCCAGCACTTGTGCAATTGCCTTGCCCACGTCCGGGGTCTTGGCCTGGCCGCCCAGGTCGGGCGTGCGCGGGCCGCTCAGAATGGTCTGGCTGATGGCATCGACGATGGCATCGTGTGCGCTGCGCCAGGCACCCTGGCCGTTGCCCAGGAAGTCCAGCATCAGCGCCACCGACCAGATCATCGCGATCGGGTTGGCAATGTTCTGGCCATAGATGTCGGGCGCCGAACCATGCACCGGCTCGAACAGCGAGGGAAAGTTGCGCTCGGGGTTCAGGTTGGCCGAAGGTGCCAGCCCGATGGTGCCGGTGGTGGCCGGGCCCAGGTCGCTCAGGATGTCGCCAAACAGGTTGGTCGCCGCGACCACATCGAAGCGGCCGGGCTGCAGCACAAAGCGGGCAGTCAGGATGTCGATGTGCTGCTTGTCCAGCACCACGTCGGGGTAGTTCTGGGCCATGGCTTCGGCACATTTGTCCCACCAGGGCATGCTGATCGCAATGCCGTTGGATTTGGTGGCCAGGGTCACATGCTTCTTGCTGCGGCTCTGGGCCAGGTCAAAGGCGAACTTGAGCAGGCGGTCGGCGCCCTTGCGGGTGAACACCGCCTCTTGCAGCACCATCTCTCGGTCCGTGCCTTCGAACATGATGCCGCCCAGCGCGGTGTATTCGCCCTCGGTGTTCTCACGCACCACGTAGTAGTCGATATCGCCGGGCTTGCGGCCGGCCAGCGGGCAGGGCACGCCGTCAAACAGGCGCACCGGGCGCAGGTTGATGTACTGGTCGAACTCGCGGCGGAACTTGAGCAGCGAGCCCCAGAGCGAGACATGGTCGGGCACGGTGGCCGGCCAGCCGACGGCGCCGAACAGGATGGCGTCAAAGCCTTGCAACTGTGACTTCCAGTCGTCGGGCATCATCTGGCCGTGCGCGGCAAAGTAGTCGCAATGTGCCCAGTCAAAGTGCTGCATCTCCAGCGGCAGGTCAAAGCGCTTGGCAGCGGCCTCCAGCACGCGGATGCCTTCGGGCATCACTTCCTTGCCGATGCCGTCGCCGGCCAATACCGCGATACGTAGTTTCTTGCTCATGCTGGTCCTGAATGTCTGGTCAAAAGGGGAGGGTGGCCGCCCGGGTGACTGGCAGCGCTCGCAAAGGCCATTGCTGGGCTCTACAATCGCTCGTCCTCGCACCTGGTGCCGGGGCTGGGGTGTCTGGATGGGCATCCTAGCGCTGTTGGGGCAGCTGCGCAGCATGGTGCGAGACAGCTTGCACCGCTGGCGCCTCATTTTGCCGCCTGCCGTGTCGCCTTTTCCTTTTCCCCCTGAGTCCCTGGCCGTATTGGCCGCCGCCTGCTGGGCGCTGGCCGCGCTGTTTTCCGCCCCGGTGGCGCGCAAGATGGGCGCCTTTGCCTTCACCCGCTGGCGCATGGTGTTTGCCACCGTGATGCTGGGCGGCTGGGCCACCGTGGCGGGCACCTGGGGCAGTCTGAACCTGGCGCTCGTGAGCGTGCTGGTGCTGTCGGGCTTTATCGGCATCTTCATTGGCGACACGGTGCTGTTTGCCTGCATGAACCGGCTGGGTCCACGCCGATCGGGCATTTTGTTTGCCACGCATTCGATGATGTCAGCCGTGTTGGCGGCGCTCTTTTTGGGTGAACGCATGGGCGCAGTGGCGATGCTGGGCTGCGCATTGGTGCTGAGCGGCGTGATGTGCGCCATTGCGTTTGGCAAGCGCGCTGGCAGCGAATCCAGCCTGGAGGCCACGCGGGGCCGGCTCGCAGTGGGCGTGAGCCTGGGGCTGATAGCCGCCTTGGGCCAGGCCCTGGGCACCTTGGTGGTCAAGCCGGTGATGGGCCCCGATGTGGACCCGGTGGCCGCATCGGCCGTGCGCATGGCGGCGGGCTTTGGCTTTCATGCGGTGCTGCTGCTGGTGGGCTGGAAACCGGCACGCCTGACCGCCGTGATGGAGCCGCGCGACTGGCAGCTGTTGGCGGGCAGTGCTTTTTTGTCGATGGCCATGGGCATGACCCTGATCCTGGCCGCCCTCAAGTACGGCAGTGCCGGGCTGGTGGGCATGCTGTCCTCTGTCTCGCCCATTCTGCTGCTGCCGCTGCTGTGGTGGAAGACCAAGGTACCGCCCACCTTGGGCGCGATGGCCGGTGCCTTGCTCACGGTTGCCGGCGTGGTGCTGATTCTGGCGCGGCTGAGCTGAGCCGGGCGACAGCCCAGAGCATGGGCGTGAAAAAGCCAGGGGATGCAAGGCATTCCCTGGCTCGGGTGTGGCTCAGCGCTGATCCGCTATGCCACTGCGTTCCAACAGGCGCGGCTTACTTGATCAAACGCACCGCGCCGGACATGCTGACCGACACCGTGGTGTAGCCGGGCTCCAGGCCCACGGGGGCGCTGCTGTCCTCCATCTTGCTCATCATGGCCACGCCGCGGTTCATGCGGGGCATGGGCTGGCTCGTGCCGCTCTGGTTCAGGTGGATGGTGTCGTACTCGTACTGTGCGTATCCCATTGCATTGGCGGTGACCTTCGCCTTGGCGTTGAAGTTCTTGACGGCTTCAGCGATCAGCTGGTCCTGCGCCTTGTTGCGCGCCGCATCCGACAGGCGGAAGCCAGAACCGGTCAGCCGGGCCTTGTCCATCAGCGCAGCCATCGTTTGGCCGAGCGCGGCAGTGTCGGTCGACTCCAGCTGCACATTGAACTGGGTGCGCCAGCTGGTCACCTTGCCATCCTTGTTGTAGACGGGGCTGGTGAACAGGTTCTCGGTCGTGACCTGCAAGGTCGAGGACTTCTTGGCGGTGGCCAGCACATCGGCCAGCGCGGTCTTGCCCAGTTGCTGGGCCTGGGCCTGGTCCTTGGATTCCTTCTCGACGCTGAACTGGGCCCAGGCCGTGTCTTCCGGCACACGGGTGGTCGCTTCGGCATCCAGGTTCAGGCTGGGGCGCTTGTCGATGTTGGCAGCGGCGGGGGCGGGGTTCTGGGCCATGGCGGTGGAAGCTACAAAAGGGGTGGCGGCGATCAGGGCAGCGGTCGCCAGCATGCGCATTTTTTTCATCAAATTCTCCTTCTTCAAAACAGTCGCGGAGGGCTTGCCAATAAATGGCGGGAGCCCAGGTCACCGGGCTTGGAGTGCCCCGCGGGCTGCAAGTTTCAGCAACGCCGGCAAGCCGCATCGGATGGCCAAGCTTATCCCCAACTGCTGCGACAAAGAGCCACAGCGTAGGTGGCGGAAGGGCATGGACTTGTAGGACAGGCTGCCGCATTCGCCCTGGTTCATCCATATTCACATTTGGCGCTGCAAGTGCCCAGCCTGCAATGGCCTGGCTGTCCCGCAAAGCAGCAATGCTGTCATCGCCGTAACCCAGGCTGCGCAGCAGCTCCTGCGTGTGCTGTCCCGGTTGGGGCGGGTCCATGTGCACACCCGGGCGTTTGCCTGCCATGCGCAGCGGCAGCAGGGTGGTGGGCGCCGTTTGCCCTGCGCGCTCGCCATCGCTCAGACGCACGGGTGCGAGACCACCGCTGGCCAGCAGGTATGGGTCCTCATCCAGCGCTCGTGGGCGGCGAGTGGCGGGGGGCGGTGCGGTGGAGGCGTCGGTGTGGTGCATGGCTCAGGAAGGCAGAGGGCATGGGGCCGGAAGTCCCATTGCAACGAGGGAGCCGGGGTCTCGGCGGAAGAGGGTAAGGCTACCCACCGTGCAGATCAGAGGAAGTATGTGGTACGCACCTCATACGCCGGTGACGGGATGAGCATTGCTGTCTCATCAGTGCCAAAAAAAGAGAGCCATGCGTCGGACCAGCATGGTCGGAGTTGCTCAAGGCAGGGGTGGAACTACACGCCTGATAGAAACTATATACCGGTGCAGAGAAATGGATTTTATGAAATGTTATGATACAAATCTAACGCCTTGACATTTGTTGATGTGCGTCAAGATTTTTCTGCATCCCGGCTTCGCTCTTTGTTAAACAACGTGAATACAGGGATTCGAATGCGTCATTTTGATAATTGATTAAGTTAATATATTTTTTGTAATTCAACCGATGGAACACACGCCCTGTGGCTGCGCAAGCAGGCAGGGCGTTGGCATGTGGGCCTGGGTGTTCCAACAACAACGGGAAAGGTGTGATGGGTTCAGTGAACAGATGGGCGTCCGCTGCTCGATGGGCGCGCGGCATGGTGGTTCTGGGTGGTCTGGCCGGGTGGGCATCGGCCCATGCCGCCGATGACGTGACCGCCGTTTGGGGCAGTTTCAACAACAACAGCTGGACGGCCAACACCGGCAATGCAGCCAGCGCGCCAGCGGCCAATGGGCACAACGACTTGCTGGCTTTTACGGCCAACGGTATTCGCTACTCGACAGGCGTCAACGATGCGGCGCTGGTCGGGGGGTTTCAGCCGGCGGTGTTCCAGGCCTTCACGCCCAACCCCAGCTCGCTGCCGGCCACTGGCGGGCTCAATGCGATTGCCCAAAGCGGCAGCTATGACATCTCCAAATCGCGTGCGTCCTATCTTTCGGATGGCGTGCGTGGTCTGGACCTGAGTACTGCGCTGTTCAATATCCCTGCGACGTCGCTGCGTTTCAGCGCCAGCGTGGGCAACCCCGAATCCACCACGGATGATGTGCCCGATGTGCTGGTGACCCAGGTGGGGCAGCCTTCAACCAGGACGGACCAGTTTTATTTCATCGATGACACCGGCGCGCTGGTGGGCAACTCCGTCACCATCGCGCTCAACAGTGTCTCGGTCGTCGCGCGGCAAAACTGGCAGTTCTGGAACCCCAACCACACCAAAGCCAGCGTGGCCGATGGCAGCCGCGATCTGCGCATACGTGCCTACCACTTCTCGGACTTTGGCATCACGCCAGAGAACATGGCGCGGGTGGCGGGTTTTGTGCAATCGCTCAGCGGCGACTCGGACATTGCCTTCGTGGCGTACAACCAGGAGGCCGTGAGTACACCGGCTGCGTTGAGTGTGCAAAAGACCAATGCGCAGGCCACCGTGACTGCAGGCACACGCACGCTCTACACGGTGACGGTCAGCAACGCGGGCGGTACGCTGGCCAGCGATGTCTCCTGGCTGGACCGGCCACAAGGTCTGCGCGTGCTGGGTATTGCGGTGGCTGCAGTGACTGCCGGCAGCGATGCCGGCGTCTGCAGCAGCACGGGCTGCACAGGTCTGCGCCTGGCGCCTGGTGGGTCGATCAGCTACCAGGTTGAGGCGGAGGTCACCGGTGGCGTAGGCACCATGGCGTCGAACACTGCCGTGGTGGAAGGCGCCAACTGCGGCGGCGGCAGCCCCAGCAGTTGCACCAGCACCGATGCGGATCTGATCGTGGCCTCCGACTCGGTGAGCATTGTCAAGACCAACGGTGTGGATCGCCTGGCGGTGGCTGCAGAGACCACCTACAGCGTGACGCTGAGCAACAGCGCGGCCAGTGCATTCTCGGGTCTGCGCTGGACCGATACCCCCAGCGGTCTGAGCATCACTGGCATACGTGTCGGCAGTGTGGGTGCCAACAGTGTCGCGGGCACTTGCTCTACGTCGGGCTGTGTGGGCATCACGCTGGCTGCCGGTCAATCCATCGTCTACCTTGTCAGCGCAAAGGTCAACGCTGGCGTGGCCGCGGGTGCATCGGTCAGCAACAAGGCTGTCGTGCAGGGCGGCACCTGCAGCAGCGAACTGGTGACCGGCTGTGCCAGCACTGACACCGACCTAGTGGTGACAGCGGCCAACCTGCACATCAGCAAAAGCAATGAGGTGGATGTGCTGGCGCAGGGTGCGAGCACGGTCTACCAGGTGGTGCTGCGCAATACCGGTGGCAGTGCGGCTGCAGGTCTGCGCTGGGCCGAGAGCCCGGTGGGCTTGCGGATAGACCGCATCAGCGCAACGGCAGTGGGGGCCAACAGCGAGGCAGGCCTGTGCACCGTCAGTGGTTGCTCGGACATCGCAGTCGCTGCTGGCGAATCCATTGTGTATGCGGTGCAGGCGACCGTCACGGGCGAGGTCGGCGCCGACAATGCGCGCAATACGGTGACTCTCACGGGTGCTGCCTGCAGCGGCGGCAACAGCTGCAGCGCCGAGGACCGTGATGCCATCGTGCTGCCCGCTGCTGTCAGCATCTCCAAGAGCAATGGCGTGGATGCGCTGAGCGAAGGCGCGCGCAGCACCTACACCGTCACCATCAGCAACAGCGGCGGCATGCCTGCCAACGGCCTGGCATGGCTGGACAGCCCCGAGGGGATGGAGATCGAGGCGATCACGCCGATGGCGGCTACCGCTCCCAGTGATACCGGCAACTGCAGCCTGCAAGCGCCCGTCGGCTGCAGCGGCATCACGGTTGCTGCCAATGCCCGCATCAGCTACCAGGTGCTGGCGCGTGTCACTGCGTTGGTAGAGGGGCGTGCCGATGCGGTGGTCCGCAATACGGCAACGGTGACGGGCGCGAACTGCAGCCCGGCAGCCCCTTGCACAGCCACCGATACCGACGCTCTGCGCACGCCCGTGCATCTGACCTTGAGCAAGACAGCTGACGCAACGGTGGAAGTGGGCCACGCGCTGGACTACCAGTTCCGCATTGCCAACAGTGGCCAGACGGCGGTTGCAGCCGGGCAAACGCTGACGGTGGCCGAGGCTCTGCCCGAGGGCATGCGCTTGACGGGCGCCACACCGGGTGCTGGCGTGGCATCGGTGGTCTGCAATGGGGAGCCCTTGCTGTGCGAGGTGGTGCTGGATGCAGCGCTGGAGCAGGGTGCTGGCGCCGCCTTTACGCTGCATACGATGGCGCCAGCCGTGGCAGGTGCGATCACCAACCATGCGGCGATGGATCCGCAGGGCAGGCGCGAGCCGCCGGTGCCGGGTGCGGCCTGTCTGCCTACGGATGGTTGTGCCCAGGCGCGTACCGAGGTGCTGGCTCCCGCGCACATCACCGTGCTCAAAAGCAATGGCGTGGACCAGCTGCCTGAAGGCGGCACCACGCGCTATGTCGTGACGCTCAGCAACCAGGGCGGCATGCCGGTGCAGCTGCAGTGGGACGATGTGCCCAGCGGCGTGGAGGTGACGGACATCCGTGCAATCGACGTGGGAGCGGGCAGCGTGGCCGGCGTCTGCAGCGTTGCGGGCTGTACCGGGGTTACGCTGGCGGGCGGCGAGTCCATCCACTATGCGGTGTTGGCCCAAGTGACAGCCGCCGCGCCTGCACGCGTTCGCAACCTGGCCCGCGTGACCGAGGCGGCGCAGTGCAGCCGCGCGGCGCCTTGCAGCAGTGAGGATGAGGACCTGGTCTACCGCCATGGCATCGATGTGGATCCTCCGACGCCGGATCCAACGCCTGAGCCGACGCCCGATCCTGACCCCAGCCCGTTGCCCGCGCCGGTTGCGGTGCCCACGCTCACGATGGCGGGGCAGTGGCTGATGTCGCTGCTGCTGGGTGGCGCCGCGGTACTGGGACTGCGTAGAAGGCGCGAACGCAGCCGCCGCTGAGCGCTGCGCACCCACAAAAAAACCACTGCAGCGCGATGCCGCAGTGGTTTTTTATCGCGGACCCCCGCAGCGGGCGCCCGGAATGGGGACCCGTGCGATCGATCCGATCAGGGGGCCAAGGCGGCCTTCACGGCGGCAGACACCAGGCCCATGTCCGCCTTGCCTGCCAACTGGGTCTTGACCGCACCCATGACCTTGCCCATATCGCCGGGGCCCGAGGCACCGAGTTCGGCCACGATGGCCTTGACGGCGGCCGTCACCTCTTCGGCGGACAGGCGCTCTGGCAGGTAGCCCTTGATGACCTCGATTTCCGACTTTTCCTTGTCGGCCAGGTCCTGGCGGCCTGCGCCTTCAAAGGCGGCGATGCTGTCCTTGCGCTGCTTGATCATCTTGTCGACGATGGCGATCACCATCGCGTCGTCGAGCTCGACGCGCTCATCGACTTCCTTCTGCTTCATCGCAGCTTGCAGCAAGCGGATGGTGCCCAGGCGTTCGGTGTCCTTGGCGCGCATCGCGTTCTTCATGTCTTCGGTGATTTGCGCTTTCAAGCTCATAACATGCTCCTGTTGGCAGGCCGTCCAAGCAAGCAGCGGTCTGCCTGAAAAAATCTGGCGATGGCCAGAAAACAAAAAACCCGCGCCTGGCGTCCCGAGCGCGGGTGGTGTCACAGCCTGGGCAATGTGCGTCAGGCCTGTGAGAGCTGCGATCAGTACAGCTTCTTGGGCAGTTGCATGCTGCGAACGCGCTTGTAGTGGCGCTTCACGGCAGCGGCCTTCTTGCGCTTACGCTCAGCGGTAGGCTTTTCGTAGAATTCGCGAGCACGCAGGTCGGTCAGCAGGCCCAGCTTTTCGATGGTGCGCTTGAAGCGGCGCAGCGCAACGTCAAAGGGTTCGTTTTCTTTTACACGGATAGTCGTCATTAGCTAATGTTTCCATTGGTGCCAACAGCGGGTTTTGGGGAAGATCGGGCCCCAAAGCCTTGAATGGCGGTTTTGCCCTGTCATATTGACTAGTATTGGCAGACAGGGCTTTGCCAGCAAAGAGGTGGGATTATAACCAGGTTTTTATCAAACGGCAATAGGGCTGCCGGCCGTGAGCGGGGTGCCAGCGCCTGAGCTGTTGTTTCAATGCGCCTTTATGCGCGGTCCGTTACTGACCGTCTGCCATGCCCGCTGCGCAGGCCGCCGCACTGGCCCAGGCCCACTGAAAGTTGTAGCCACCCAGCCAGCCGGTGATGTCCACCACCTCGCCAATGCAGTAGAGACCCGGCACCTTCGTGGCTTCCATCGTCTGCTGAGACAGCTCCTTGGTGTCCACTCCGCCGACGGTGACCTCGGCTTTTTTATAGCCTTCGGTGCCGGTGGGGGTCAGCTCCCAGCGCGTCAGGCGCTCGGCCAGGCGCAGCAAGGCCTTGTCGCTGGCCTCGGCAATCGGGCGCTGCCAATCGGCATCCTGCGCCACCCAGGCATCGGCCAGGCGAGAGGGCACGAGGCTGGCCAGCTCATTGGCGATCAGTTTGCGTGAGCGCTGCTTGGCCGCCAGCAGGTGCGCGGCCACATCCACCTCGGGCACCAAGTTGATGTCGATGGACGTGCCTGGTGTCCAGTAGCTGGAGATCTGCAGGATCGCCGGCCCGGATAGGCCCCGGTGCGTGAACAGCAGGTCTTCGTTGAAAGTCATGCGGGTTTTCTTGCTGCCAGTGCCGATCACCACCGGCAAGGCCAGGCCCGCCAGCTGCGCATAGGGTGCCCAGGCGCTGCCATCAAAAGTCATCGGCACCAGGCCTGGCACACGCGGCACCAGCGCCAGCCCAAACTGCTGGGCCAGGCGGTAGCCCAGGTCGGTGGCACCAATCTTGGGGATGGACAGGCCGCCGGTAGCAATCACCAGGTGGCGGCAGTGCACCGTGCCCTGGGCGGTGCTGACCTGGAAACGCTGGCCATGGGCATCGGTATCGAGCGCCGAGACAGCGCTGACGGCGCAGGGTTGCCAGTGGGTGACCTGGCCGGCGCGGCACTCGGCCATCAGCATCGCGATGATGTCTTCAGCAGAGTGGTCGGCAAACAGCTGGCCCTTGTGCTTTTCGTGGTAGGCGATGCCGTGCCTGTCGACCAGCGCCACAAAATCGGCCGGCCCAAAGCGCGACAGCGCCGAGCGGCAGAACTGCGGGTTCTGCCCGACAAAATGCTTGTGCGGCTGGCGCACATCGAGATCGCGGTTGGTGAAGTTGCTGCGCCCGCCGCCTGAGATGCGGATCTTTTCTGCCACCTTGGCTGCATGGTCGATCAGCAGCACCTTGAGCCCGCGCTGCCCGGCCTGCGCCGCACAAAACAGGCCGGCTGCGCCTGCGCCAAGGATGACGGTATCAAACCGGTGGATGGGAGCGGGAGAAGACATGCGGATCCGGGTGATGGGCGGGCAGCGCGTGGCGTGCCTGCGCCGGCAAAAGCAGCGATTATCGGTGATGCGGCTCGCCGACGCAGTGCCGGCCCAGGTGGGCGATGCAATGCCAGGCCTTTTTCAGCAGCGGTGCCGGGTAGCGGTGGCAGGCCTGGGCCTGGCCCAGATCGGCTGGCGTGAGCCCGCCGGGCGCCAGCTGCAGCATATGGGCCAGCACCTCGGCCACCTCGGCGCCCCGGTACTGGCTGGCCTGCGCCAACTGGTTCTCCTGCAAGCGGTAACCGGGGTGAAAGCGCAAGGGCCAACCGGAGTTCTGTGCGGCCTGCGCAAGCGGGGTATCGCGGTAGCAAGGGTCCAGCCAGAGGGCAGCCACGTCGCGCGCCAGCAGCAGGCCGCCATGCACTTGCGCTTCCACATAGTGGTCCAGCGGGTCGGCCAGTTGCAGGCATTGCAGCTGCTGCCAATCCATCTGCTGCCACAGGCCCACATGGCGGGGCTGCCAGTAGCTGTCGGGGTCGCAAAAGCTGCTGCGTGCCGTGGCAGAGTTGTGCAACTGCAGATACGCCGATCCAAAGCGGGGTGCGGCGCCATAACCTTGGTGGCTCGGATACCCCAAAGGCTCCAGATCCACCGCGCCGTACACGGGCCGCTCAGCAGGGGCGGCCTGGTTGTAAGCGCCCGCAAACCACTGGTTCTCCCACTGCCAGCGTTCGCCCTGGGGCTGCGGGCTGTAGCTGCCATTGCTGCTGCCGCTTTCAAACTGCGATTGGTAGCGGCCCTGCTGGCACAGCAGCGCCAGCAGCGGCTGGTCTTGCGCTGTCCAGTCGGGATGAAAGTGCACATGGATCGATGCGGGTGCAGGCGCGAGCTCGCGCACCGGCCCGCCTCGGCTCTGTACGGCCTGCAGCGCTTGCTGCTGGGCATTGGTCAACATGGGCGCGGGGCTTGGCATGGACATGGCAGGTTCGCTAGGGATTGCGCAGAATGCAGTGGATGGATCGTAGCCGGTTCTGCGCTGCATGCATGCCCTGGCTGGCATGGGGTCGGATGGCGCTGGGCCTTGCGTTGCTGGCCGACAATCAGCGCTTGTCCCCCACTCTTGAGGAGTTTGCATGTCGTTTTGCCAGGGCTTGTGGCAAGCCAACCAGGCGCTGTACCAGCGCACCTTGGACCATCCCTTCAACCGCGAACTGGCGGCTGGCAGTTTGTCGGTCGAGCGTTTTCGCCATTTCATGATTCAGGACGCGCACTACCTGGTGGCCTATGGCCGTGCGCTGGCGGTGGCTGCAGCCAAGGCCGACCATGCAGATGGCGTGGTGCAGTTTGCCAATGCGGCGAACGAGGCCGTGGTCGAGGAACGCAAGCTGCACGATGGCTTCATGCGCGACTTTGGCATCAGCGCGCAGGACTTCGCCGCCACGCCACTGACGCCCGCTTGCCACCACTACACCAGCTTTCTGCTGGCCAACAGCTGGGCGGAAAGCTACCCGGTGGCGCTGGCTGGCCTGTTGCCCTGTTTTTGGATCTATGCCGAAGTGGGGCGCGATATCCATGCCCGCTCGCAGCCCGGCAATCCCTACCAGGCCTGGGTGGATACCTATGCCAGCGAGGAGTTTCATGCTGCGGTGCGCGCTGTCATTGCCACCATCGACCGGCTGGCTGAAGGCGCTGACACTGCTACCCGCACGCGGATGGCCGAGGCCTACCGCTACAGCGCCGAGTTGGAATGGATGTTCTGGGACAGTGCCTACCAACTGGGCAGCTGGCCGACGCGCTGAACTGCAACGCTTGTAAACACCGGGCATTGCGGTCGTAAAGTTATGCAATGTGCCTGAGCAGCGCGATAGGCTGGCGGTATTCGCCTACAGGCGCTTTCGAAAAACGGTCTTACGCTTCGTGGCATTCATTTACCAGATGCGCCAAGCGCAGACCCCGAGCAAGCCCGAGGCCTACACGCACGTATCGCAACCATGCAAGGAGTTGCCATGTTGTCTACCAATACCACCCACACCGCTTACCACGCTCCCGTGTTTGAACCTACGGTCGATGAGTTGGCTGTTCTGAAAAAGCTCGAACTGGGAGAAAGGATTTCGCTGGAGGATGCTGCCCATGCGCATGTCTCCAAGCGCCTGCTGGAGCGTGGCATGGTGGTGGAGCGTGAAGGCTACATGGCCATCACCGCAGAAGGCCTGCAACAGATCAAGCGCAACGATGCCTGATCCTCAGTCCGCTGTTCTCCACAGCACCCAGGCAGCCTAAGCAGGCTGCCTTTTTTTTCATCATGGATCACTTTGTGCCATGGTTTCAATAGCTTGGAGTGCTTATCTACAGCTGTGCACAGAACTTTCCACAAGATTGTGCCCATGGACTGGGGACAACCGTGCGAGGGTCTCGAAGAAGGCGCTTGTCTGCGCTTGGGCAGCAGCGCATCCGCTGCCGAGCAGGCATTTAGGTGCCCAAATGCCGTGTCAGGACCCGCGATGCCTCAATTTTCAGCAAGTTCCTAATTTTTCTTATAAATCAGTAATTTGAATTGCTTATCTACAAGATTCTTCACAGCTTTCCACAGTATTGTGCCCGTGCAATGGGGACAAGGCTCTTGGCGTGTTGGCGAGCGGAAGTCGCAGCCCGGCGGATGGAGGCAGCGGCCCAGGTACCTGTCCCGGTGCGGGTCCAGATGCAGGCGCTACCTCGCTGAAGAAAACAACGCAATATGCTGCGGCCGATGGCTTTCGACGCCAACAAAAGCTGGCGTCACAGCCTACGCGCTCAACTGCCCCGCAAACCCTCTGACGCAGCGGAATCTCAGTAGACTCTGGGGCAGGCGGCGGCCGCTTTTACTTATCTTCGCAGTCGGTACAGGCCTGGTGCAACATGGCTGCACTAGGATGCGGTCATTCTTTACAGGCCGGTGCCCGATGGTGATCGATCGCTGAAGCCCGCCGCTGTGACACACCTCAGACCGATTGCTGCCATGGACCATAACTCCAATAATTCAACCCGTCCCACCCCCCAGCCTGCCAGCGCACCGCTGCCTGATGCGCGTGCCGCGACAACGCCCAAACGGCGGAGCCGTTGGCTGGGTTCTACCATCGCGATTGCGTTGGTGGCGGCCCTGGCGGGCGGCGCCTGGTACCTGGTGCAAAGCAAGAAGACCCCCGCAGGCATGGCGGGCGGTGCGCCAGGCATGGGAGGTCCTCCCGGCATGGGTCCCGGGGGGATGCGCGCGATGGCCGTCACTGTCGGCAGTGCCGCTGCCAAGCGCCAGACCTTGCCGGTCACCTTGACGGCGATGGGCACCGTTGTGCCCACCACCACCGTGACCTTGACCACCCAGGTCTCAGGCATATTGCGCGATGTGATGTTCACCGAGGGGCAGATGGTCAAGAAAGGCCAGAAGCTGGCCCAGATCGATCCGCGCCCGTTTGAGCAGGCACTGCAACAGGCCAAGGGGCAGCTGGCGCGCGACCAGGCGCAGCTTGATGCAGCGCGCGTGACGCTCAAGCGCTACCAGACCTTGTGGGACCAGGATTCGATTGCGCGCCAGGACCTGGACACGCAGGCGGCCTTGGCCAAGCAGCTCGAAGGCACGGTGGTTGCCGACCAGGCCCAGGTGCAGACCGCGCAACTCAATCTGGGTTATGCCACTATCACCTCGCCCATCGATGGCCGCATTGGCTTGCGCACGATGGACCCGGGCAACTACATCAGTGCGGGGGGCACTACCGGCATCGCCGTCATCACCAAGGTCGCACCGATCGATGTGAGCTTCACCGTGCCGCAGGACCACATCCCCTCGGTGCTGGGTGCGCAGAAGGCCGACCCCCACCTGCCAGTCGCAGCGCTGGACCGCGCAGGCAGCAAGACACTGGCCCAAGGCGTGTTCCTGACCTTGGACAATCTGGTGGACACGGCCACCGGCACCGTCAAGGCCAAGGCGCGTTTCGAGAATACCGATGGCGCGCTCTTCCCCAACCAGTTTGTGAACACCCGCCTGACCTTGAAGGACGAAAGCGCGCTGGTGGTGCCCGTCACCGCCATCCGCACTGGCGGCAATGGCGACTTTGTCTATGTGATCAATGCGGACCGCACGGTGACCCAGCGCACCGTCATCCGGGGCATGAGTACGGTCGAATGGGTGGCCATCAATTCCGGCCTGAAAGAGGGCGAGCTGGTGGTGACCGAGGGTGCTGACCGCTTGAAGGACGGCGCCGTGGTGGCGCTGCAAGGCGATACCCCCACCCAGGCGCATGGCGCCAGCAGTGGCCGGCGCGGTGCGCGTGAGGGCGGCCCGCGCGAGGGCGGCCCGCGCGAGGGTGGTGGACGCCGTGGCAACGGCGAAGGCCGGGGGGCCAATGGTGCAACGGCACCCGGTGCGGCGGCACCCGGTGCGGCGGCACCCGGAACTGCGGCTGGCAATGGCGCGCCCGCCGGTGGCGGCGGCGGGGTAGCGGTCGAGCCCAATGCCGGCCAGCCCAGCGCCGCAGCCCCTGCGGTGAACCCGGAGCCGCCTGCCGCTGGCAACAGTGGTTCTGGCGGCTCGGGTGGCTCGAGCGGGTCCACCCCTTCCACCGGCTCAGGCCAGACCGCACCCGCCATCAAGCCGGAGGAAGCACCCAAGGGCATGGCACCAGCAGCCGCGACGGTGCAACCCGCCCAGCGCGCCAACCAGTAAGGCGGGCTGAGCGATGAGTCCTTCCCGCCCCTTTATCCAGCGGCCGGTGGCGACGGCCTTGCTGATGCTGGCCATCGTGCTGACCGGTCTGGTGGGCTTTCGGCTGCTGCCGCTGTCGGCGCTGCCCGAGGTGGATTACCCGACGATCCAGGTGCAGACCCTGTACCCCGGCGCCAGCCCCGAGGTGATGAGCCGCACGGTGAGCGCACCGCTGGAGCGCCAGCTCGGCCAGATGTCCGGACTGGATCGCATGTCTTCGACCAGCGCTGCCGGTGTGTCCATCGTGACCCTGCAGTTCCAGCTGGGGCTGTCGCTGGATGTGGCCGAGCAGGAGGTGCAGGCCGCAATCAACGCCAGCAGTGCGCTGCTGCCAGCCGACCTGCCCGCCCCCCCGATCTATGCCAAGGTGAACCCGGCCGACACGCCGGTGATGAGCCTGGCCATCACCTCCAAAGAGCTGCCGCTCACCGAGGTGCAGAACATCGTCAACACCCGCCTGGCGCAGAAGATCAGCCAGGTTTCGGGCGTCGGTCTGGTCAGCCTCGAAGGCGGGCAAAAGCCTGCAATGCGCATCCAGGCCAACACCCAGGCGCTGGCGGCCAATGGCATTACCTTGAGCAGCCTGCGCACCGCCATCAGCAATGCCAATTCCAACAGCGCCAAGGGCAGTTTCGATGGACCCAAGCGCTCCTACTCGATCAACAGCAATGACCAGCTGCTGACCACCGATGACTACATGAACCTGGTCGTGGCCTGGAAGGGCAATGCCCCGGTGCTGATGAAGGACGTGGCACGCGTGGTGGCCAGCGCCGAGAACGACCGGCTCGCCGCCTGGGTCGATGAGACGCCCGCGATCATCCTGAATGTGCAGCGCCAGCCCGGTGCCAATGTGATTGCGACTGTCGATGCGATCAAGCAGCGCCTGCCTGAGCTGACTGCGTCCTTGCCTGCGTCGGTCGAGGTCAAGGTGCTGACCGACCGCACCACCGGCATCCGCGCCTCGGTCGAGCATGTGCAGATGGAGCTGGCGCTGGCTGTGGTGATGGTGGTGCTGGTGATCTTCTTCTTCCTGCACAGCCTGCGTGCCACGGTGATCGCCAGCCTGGCCGTACCCATCTCGCTGATCGGCAGCTGCGGGGCCATGTACCTGCTGGGCTACAGCCTGAACAACCTGAGCCTGATGGCGCTGACGATTGCGACCGGCTTTGTCGTCGACGATGCGATCGTGATGATCGAGAACATTGCGCGCTACATCGAAGAGGGCGAGACGCCGATGGCTGCCGCCTTGAAGGGTGCAGCGCAGATCGGCTTCACCATCATTTCGCTGACCGTGTCGCTGATTGCGGTGCTGATTCCGCTGCTGTTCATGGGCGATATCGTGGGCCGTTTGTTCCGCGAATTTGCGGTGACCCTGGCCATCACCATTCTGATCTCGGCCGTGGTGTCGCTCACCCTGGTGCCGATGATGTCGGCGCGCTGGCTCAAGCAAGAGGACACCAGTGCGCACACGCGCGGCTGGGCGGCATCGGTGCAGCGCGGTTTTGACAAGGTGATCCACCATTACGACCGTGGCCTGCACTGGGTGTTTCGCCACCAGGCGCTGACCCTGGTCGTGGCGGTGGCTACCGTGGTGTTGACGGGTCTGCTCTATCTCGCCATTCCCAAGGGCTTGTTCCCGACGCAGGACACCGGCCAGCTGCAGGCGCAGATCGAGGCCGCGCAAGAGGTCTCCTTTGCCCGCATGAGCGATCTGCAGCAGCAGGCCGTCAGCGCGATTCTGCAGGACAAGGATGTGGCCTCGGTCAGCTCGGTGGTCGGGGTGGATGCCGCCAACAACACCATGCTCAACACCGGCAGCCTGTCGATCAACCTGACCCGGCCGCATGATGCGCAGGATGCGGTGATGCAGCGCCTGCGCGAGCGGGTGAGCCAGGTGGCGGGGGTGCGCATTTTTCTGCAACCCTCGCAGGACCTGACCATCGACTCGCAAACCGGCCCCACCGAATACCGCCTGTCGATCGGCGGCGTGAACACCGACCAGGTCAATGACTGGACGCAGAAGCTCGTCAGCCAGCTGCAGAACGTGGCCGAGGTGCGCAATGCCACCAGCGATGCCGGGCGCAAGGGCCTGTCGGCCTATGTCAATGTGGACCGCGATACCGCATCGCGCCTGGGCATCAGCGCCAGCAGCATTGATGACAGCCTCTACAGCGCCTTTGGCCAGCGCATTGTCTCGACGATCTTTACCGAGACCAACCAGTACCGCGTGATTCTGGAGGCGCAGCAAGACCAGCTCAACAGCGTGCAGACCTTGGGCAACCTGGCCATCAGTGCCAGCAGCACCGGGGCCACGCCGCTGTCAGCCATAGCGAATATCGAGGAGCAGATGGCACCGCTGCAGGTGACCCGCGTGTCGCAGTACCCCGCCGCGACCCTGGGCTTTGACACCGCTCCCGGCGTATCGCTCGGCCATGCAGTCGATGCCATCAAGCAGGCGGCCAAGGATATCGGCATGCCCGCGTCGCTGACCATGGAGTTCCTCGGCGCGGCAGCCGCCTACCAGAACTCGCTCACCAGCCAGTTGGTCCTGATCCTGGCGGCGCTGGTCTGCGTCTACATCGTGCTGGGCGTGCTGTACGAGAGCTATGTGCATCCGCTCACCATTCTCTCCACCTTGCCATCGGCGGGGGTGGGTGCCTTGCTGGCGCTGATGGTCAGCGGCAACGATCTGGGTGTGATCGGCATCATCGGCATCATCTTGCTGATCGGCATCGTCAAGAAGAACGCGATCATGATGATCGACTTTGCGATCGATGCCGAGCGCAACCAGGGCATGGGGCCGCAAGAGGCCATCCACCAGGCGGCCTTGCTGCGCTTCAGACCCATCCTGATGACGACCCTGGCCGCGTTGTTTGCTGCACTGCCGCTGATGTTTGGCTGGGGCGAGGGCGCCGAGCTGCGCCGCCCGCTGGGTCTGGCCATTTTTGGCGGGCTGATGCTGAGCCAATTGCTGACCTTGTTCACCACGCCGGTGATCTACCTGGTGTTTGACCGCCTGGGTGCCCGCTTTGGCCGCCGCCAAGCCGGCAATGCCGATGGCAGCCATGCCGAGGTGCAGGCATGAACCTGTCCGAGCCCTTCGTCAAACGCCCGGTCGCGACGGTCCTGCTGACCATCGGCATGGCACTGGCGGGCATTGCCGCGTTCTTTGCGCTGCCGGTGGCGCCCTTGCCGCAGGTGGATTACCCGGTCATCTCGGTCACGGCCAGCCTTTCGGGTGCGAGCCCGGAGAACATGGCCTCCAGCGTAGCCACGCCGCTGGAGCGCCATCTGGGCGTGATCGCCGGGGTCAATGAGATGACCTCGCGCAGCTCGACCGGCTCGGCCAATGTGACCTTGCAGTTCGACCTGAACCGCGACATCAATGGCGCTGCGCGCGAGGTGCAGGCGGCCATCAATGCTGCGCGCAGTGACCTGCCGTCAGACCTGCGCAGCAACCCTACCTACCGCAAGATGAACCCATCGGATTCGCCGATCATCATCTTGGCGATGACCTCGCCCACGCGCACGCCCGGCGAACTGTATGACGAGGTCTCCAACGTGGTGAGCCAGCGCATCTCCCAGGTTGATGGCGTGGGCGATGTCGAAATCGGCGGCGGCTCGCTGCCGGCGGTGCGGGTCGAGCTGTTGCCCCAGGCACTGAGCCACTACGGCATTGCGACCGAGGATGTGCGCGCCGCCATCCAGGCCGCCAATGCCAACCGGCCCAAAGGGGCTATCGAGAGTGGTGGCAACCGTCTGCAGATCTACACCCCGGCGCCCGAGCGCAAGGCCAGCTGGTACCAGGGCCTGGTGGTGGGCTGGCGCGATGGCGCCGCTGTCAAACTGGGCGATGTGGCACGCGTCATCGACGGGCCGGCCAATGTCTACACGATGGGCTTGTTCAATGGCCAACCCGCCATCCTGGTGCTGATCACGCGCCAGCCGGGCGCCAACATCATCAACACCGTGGACAACGTCCGCAAGCTGCTGCCCGAGCTGCAGGCCCAGCTGCCCAAGGATGTGAAGATCCAGGTGGCCAGCGACAGCACCAACTCCATCCGCTCGTCGCTGCACGAGATCGAGACCACCTTGCTGGTCTCGGTGATCCTGGTGGTGCTGGTGGTGGGGGCGTTTATCCGCAAGGCGCGCGCTACGGTGATTCCGGCCGTGGCCACCGTGGTGTCCTTGCTGGGCACCTTTGGCGTGATGTACCTGCTGGGCTTCAGCCTGAACAACCTGAGCCTGATGGCGCTGACGGTGGCCACCGGCTTTGTGGTCGATGACGCGATTGTGGTGCTGGAAAACACCAGCCGCCATATCGAGCAGGGCATGGACAAGATGGCCGCCGCGCTGCAGGGCGCGCGCGAAGTGGGCTTTACCGTGCTGTCGATCAGCCTGTCCCTGGTGGCGGTGTTCATACCGCTGCTCTTCATGGAAGGCCAGATTGGCCGCCTGTTCAAGGAGTTCGCCGTGACCTTGTCGGTGGCAGTGATGATCTCGCTGGTCATCTCGTTGACGACCACGCCGATGATGTGCGCCTGGTTTCTGCGCAACGAGGATGCCATCGAGACGGCACCGCGCGGCCGCTTTGCCCGCGTGCTGGAGAACGGCTACAACGCGATGCTGAGGGTCTACGAGCGCTGCCTCGATTGGGCGCTGCATGCCAAGCTTGTCGTGATGCTGATCCTGGTGATCGTCATCGGCATGAATGGCTATCTGTTCATGCACGTGCAAAAGGGCTTCTTCCCGCAGCAGGACAACGGCCAGCTGGCGGGCGGCCTGCGCGCGGACCAGAGCATCTCGTCGACCGCGATGGCGGGCAAGCTCAAGGAGGCCTTGTCGATCATCCAGCAGGACCCGGCCATCGACACGGTGGTGGGCTTTGCCGGCGGCAGCCGCTCGGGCGGGGGCTTTGTGTTCATCAACCTCAAGCCGGTCAGCGAGCGCGATGTGACCAGCCTGCAGGTGGTCGCGCGCCTGCGCCCCCAGCTGTCGCAGATCACCGGTCTGCGCGTGTTCCTGAACCCGGTGCAGGACTTGCGCATGGGCGGGCGCTCGTCCAATTCGACCTACCAGTACACCCTCAAGAGCGACAACACCGCCGACATGAAGAAATGGGCCACGCGCCTGGCCGAGCGCCTCAAAGAGGAGCCTTTGCTGCAGGACGTGGACACCGACCAGTCGGAGAGCGGCGTGGAGGTGTATGTCGAGGTGGACAAGCAGGCCGCAGCGCGGCTGGGGGTGAACTCCAAGTCCATCAACAACGCGCTCTACAACGCCTTTGGCCAGCGCTCGGTGGCCACCATCTACAGCGACCTGAACCAGTACTCGGTGATCATGGAATGGGCGCCGGAGTACACGCGCGGCCCACCGGCGTTGCAGGATATCTATGTGCCCTCCAACCTGACGGGCACCGAGGGCACGGCCGCCAACCCGGCGCAGCGCAGCGCATCGACCGGCAACGTGATCAGTACCAGCGTCGCTACCATGGTGCCGCTGTCAAGCTTTGCCAAGGTGGTGGAGCGCCCCGCGCCCACCAGCGTGAACCACCAGGACGGGGAGCTGTCAACGACGATCTCGTTCAACCTGGACGATGGCGTGGCGCTGAGCGAAGCCCAGCAGGTGATTGCCCAGGCCGAGGCCGATATCGCCATGCCCATCAATGTGCGCGGCAGCTTCCAGGGTACGGCGCTGAGCTTTCAGAAATCGCAGAACCAGCAGCTCTACCTGATCCTCGCCGCAATCGTGGTGATCTACATCGTGCTGGGCATGCTCTATGAGAGCCTGGTGCACCCGATCACCGTGCTGTCCACCCTGCCATCGGCCGGTGTGGGTGCGGTGATTGCGCTGATGCTGTTCAACATGCAGTTCACGGTGATTGCGCTCATCGGGGTGTTTTTGCTCATTGGCATTGTGAAGAAGAATGCCATCCTGATCATCGATTTTGCGCTGGAGGCCGAGCGATCACGGGGCCTGTCGGCGATCGACGCGGTGCGCGAGGCCTGCCTGCTGCGCTTCCGCCCCATCCTGATGACGACATTGGCCGCCGCGCTGGGCGCCTTGCCGCTGGCCATAGGCTTTGGCCAGGGCTCGGAGCTGCGCCAGCCGCTGGGCATTGCCATCATTGGTGGCCTGCTGGCCAGCCAAGTGCTGACCCTGGTCACCACGCCGGTGGTCTATGTGCTGCTGGACAAGCTGCGCCGCCGCGCGCCCAACGAACGCGATCTGGGCCGTGCCTCCAACGACGGCATGCCCACTCTGGAACACTGATACGCCATGATGCCAACCCTCGCCTTTTCCCATTCCCTTCGTCCGACCCGGACGGCGCCTGTGCTGCGCAGCCTGGCACTGGCGCTGTGCTGCGCCGGGCTGTTGAGTGCCTGCTCGGTGGCCCCCGTCTACCAGGTACCTAGCAACCCCGCGCCGGCCAGCTTCAAGGAAGCCGGCGCGCTGTGGCAAAGCGCCCAACCCAACGATGCCGTGGACCGGGGCGACTGGTGGACACTGTTTGCTGACGAGCAGCTCAACCAGCTCGCTGCCCGGGTGCAGGTGGACAACCAGAACATCGCAGCGGCCGCAGCGGCCGTGCAACAAGCCCAGGCGGCGCTGCGCGTGGAGCAGGCCGGCCTGCTGCCGACCATCAATGGCACGCTGGGCCAGACGCGCCAGGGTGGCGGCCAATCCAGTGGCAATGGCAGTGCCTCGCTGGGCATCAATGCCGCCTGGGATGCAGACCTGTGGGGGCGCCTGCGAGAATCGGTCAGTGCTGCGCAAAGCAGCGCCCAGGCCAGCGAGGCCGATCTGGCCGCCGCACGCCTGTCGGCCGTAGGCAGCCTGGTGCAGAACTACTTCAGGCTGCGCGAGGCCGATGCCGAGATGCAGATCCTGCAGCAGTCGATCGAGGGCTACCAGCGCAGCCTGCAGATTGCCCAGAACCGCTACGACGTCGGTGTGGAGGCGCGCACGGCGGTGCTGCAGGCGCAGACGACGTTGACGAATACGCAAGCCAGTGTCGAATCCCTGCGCCAGTCGCGCCAGACCTATGAGCATGCGATTGCGGTGCTGACCGGGCAGGCACCGGCCCAGTTTGACCTGCCGCCTGCAGCCTGGAATGTGACGGTGCCCGAGGTCCCGGTGGTAGTGCCGTCGACCTTGCTCGAGCGCAGGCCCGATATTGCAGCGGCCGAGCGGGCGGTGGCTGCGGCCAATGCCCAGATCGGTGTGGCCCAGGCCGCTTATTACCCCAGCCTGAGCCTGAGCGGCTCGCTCAGCCGATCCGGCTCGAACCTGGGCAACCTGTTCAGTGCCTCCGGTTTGCTGTGGTCGCTGGGCGCATCGCTGAGCCAGAGCATTTTCAACGCCGGTGCCACCACGGCTCAGGTCGATTCTGCGCGCGCCGCCCATGCGACCCGAACCGCGAGTTACCGCCAGTCGGTGCTGGCGGCTTTTCAGGCGGTCGAAGATGTGTTGAGCAATGTGGCCGCGCTCAATGCCCAAAAGCCGCTGCTGCAGCAAAGCCTGGATTCGGCCGAAAAGGTGGAGCAGCAAATGCTCAACCGCTACAAGGAAGGACAGGTGCCCTATACCGATGTGGTGACCGCCCAGGCTACGGCGCTGTCAGCACGCCGCTCGCTGATCCAGTTGCAGCTGAACCAGCAACTGGCGGCGGCCCAGCTCATCCAGGAATTGGGTGGCGGCTGGCATGCCGATTGGATGAACCCCGGCGCCTGAAGGCTGGCCCTGGCCCTGGCTCTGGCTTCGGGCTGAGGACGTCTCCCCGCGTCGTCAGTGCAGATGCGGCAGAAAATTGCGCCCCGTCCGCTGCACAAACTGCGCATAGCTCATCGGCGCGCCCAGTTGCACGTCGGCCTGGTTGGGCAGCACCCAGGCCCAGGCCCGCTGCTGCTGTTCGTCAAACACCAGTTTGTACAGATGGCTGGGTACCCAGACCTGGTTGCGGCCAATCGTCGGCGTCTGGCCTTCGAACAGCGGGCCGGTGTAGACAAACACATTACCGCGCGCGCGTTTGGCGTATTTGCGCACATCGGCTTCGAGCTTGGACCAGACCTGGCGGTTGTGGGTGGGGTCCTGCGGCACCATGTTCGACAGCGCAAACGACTGGGCCATGCCCGTGGCGGTGCTCTGGTCCGCTGCCGGCGCCATGTGCCCGCGGTCATAGCCGCTGGCCTGGTAATCGGACAGCTCCGCCTTGTAGGCAGCGCGCAGGCGCGCATCGGCATAAAAATGGTCGGTGCGGGGCAGTCCGGCAGCACTTTGCAGCCGCTGGCGGCTGAGGCGTTCCACCGTGACAATGGGCGTTTTGGACAGCCCCGAATACAGCACCGCGAACCCTGTGGAACACAAGGTCACGGGCATCCAGCTGCGGCCCACGCTGGCCGCACTGAGCGGGGCGTCCGGCGGCAATTGCTCGGCGCAGTCGGCAAACCCCTGGCTGGCTTTGTCCGAAGCGGCTGGGCTGGACGGGCCTGCAACTGGAGGCGAGGGCGGTGCAGAAGAGGGCGCGTGACCAGTGCCTGACGCTGCGCTACCGCCTCGGCTTTGCCGGGCAATGTCTTCAAAGCGGGCTTGCCAGTCTGCGGCAGTGGATTGCAGCTCGCCCCACCACTGCTGCGCGGTCTGGACGGGGCCTTGTTGCTGCAGCCACTGCGCGGTGCTGTGGATGGCCCATTGGCGAACGTGGTCGAGCTGGGGCACGTAGGCGGCCGAGCCCAGCGCCGCCACTGCGCTGTAGCCTGCGAGTGCGCCCCGGCCTACCAACTTGCGCAACAAGCCACGCAGCAGGCCGGGGGCTGATTTGGATGCTTTTTTCTTTTGGGCTGAGCGCTTGGCAGAACGGGAAGGAGGGCAGGCCATGAACTTTGACAACCGGGGTGTGCCGGCGTCAGCCAGCACGCATAATAACCGTCCTATTGTGGCGTAAATTGCTACCTTTGGTTTGCTGGATGCTATGAATTTTTTAGCTATTCACCAAGCAGTGTAGATGAATTCCGTACGTATCCCGCCAAGCGGCCAGGATCGCAGGTACTGTATAAAAATATGGCACAAGTTGCGCAGCGGATGCCTGCGTCCAGGTCGCGGTGCTTAGCAAGTGGCTGATCCGCATCTGCGACGCGGGACGACGTGCCCCGTTAGGAAAAACAGCTTGCGGCGACGTAGATAGCAAACAACTGCAAACCAATAATTATTGACAAGGTCAAATAGATTTAATCGAATATGATATAGCTATCAATTATGGCTAAGTTTTGGCGCGGCATGCATTGTACGAGTGCGATTGAATAACGGGATTGCATCGAATAGGCCGCTGTATCACAGTGGGTTTGATGGCCGATGCGAATAATGCTCGGGTGAATGGGTTGGCCGCCGATACTTTGCAAGGACATTAGTTATTCCCATGTACACCCCCTTCTATGTGTATTTGTCGTCGGAGCCTTTTTCCAAGATCAAACTGAGGCCAACCAGCCATTTTGGTGTGTACCGAACCGATCCCATCAAGCTGGTTGTCAATGAAGCGACGGTGGCGACCTACCAGTATGTGCGTCTGGACCGGGTATTCAACAAGATATTCATCTACGATATTCAATTGCGACGTGATGTAGGTAGCCTGGGTCTGGGGCAGTTCTATGAGGAGCAAATGGGTGGACGCTCCAAACCTGCCGATAATGAGTAATTCGGGCCGGAGCTGATGGCTCGCAGCCTGCACAGAGATAATGCAGCGCCTGTTTTGATATGGCTTGGCTGGCTTACCTGGCAAACACCGGTACTGAATTGAGATGCGCATGCGGAGCACGCGCAGACCTGTATGCGCGGGGCAGGCAACTCCGAGGGTGGTGTGGGGGTATTGTTATCGGGGGGGCGGGCGCACACGCATGCGCTCTCAAGGGCCTAGCGGAGCAGCATAGGCACCGCCTGTGCTGTTACTTGCCAGGCTCCACGAAAGCCCAGTTGGAAATGGGCAGGTATGCGTGGAGCGATGCACAGCAGTGCACACGTAAAAAGAAACCTCTCCTAACATATTGCGTTCGTTGATGTAACGGTATGTTTCCTAGGCGGCGCTGGGGTATGCATCGCTACGCCTTTACCGCTTGGGGTGGATGGAAGGTCTCCCTCTGCATAGCCCGTTGCTGAACGGAATGCACGGCTGCGGATTGCCCGCAAAAAGCCCGGGTTCTAGCGGGTGTAAACCTATCGACGCTTGGGGTTTAGTGTTAGATGAGTACTGTAGATATCAAAAATGATTAAAAGATCATTTGCGATATCTTCGCTGTGTCATCAGGTCCGCTCAATGATCCATGGGCAAAAGTCCAGCGGGCCCGCTTGGGCTACGGACTGGCAGCTGAGTCTGTGATTGCTGCCCCCTGTAGCACAGTCGGCGGTGAAGTGGCCGCGCTGTTCAGTCTTGCAACCTGTCCACTGCATCCACTTAAATCATAGTTAAGATGGGTATATAACTATGGTTTAGGTTGAAGGCTGAACTTATCTTCATATCCGCAACCTTGAAGCATCCCGGTTCGCGCAGGGCGTCGCGTCCTGTTGCTTCCAGGATGATGCTGTCGTTAACGTAGTGATAGATGCCTGCGCCGGCCCGCGTGCCCTCACTGCAGATGCCCCGGAAGGGCGTCAGAGCTTCTGGCCGTTCCAGGCCCAGAGGACGCGGCCTCGCACATCCAGTTGCTCTCGTCCATCGAGCAGGTCAGAGGTCTTGATGCTCGGGTTGTCGCTGCTGATCTCGAACTGCCCATCCCAGCGCTGGCGCACGCGCTTTACAAAAAGCCGGTCATGTGCGCACAGCACATAGACGCCGTCGATGTCGACCAGGCGGATGCCGGTGTCGACCAGCAAGATATCGCCATCATTGAAAGTGCCCTTCATCGAATCGCCATAGGCATGGATGAAGCGCAGCGCCTGGACGTTGGAGGGTTTGACCCGCTGTGTGACCCATTCCTGCGACAGCTTCAGATCGCCGGTCAGCACGTCGTGCTCCAGCAACTCGGCCCCTGATCCCATCGATGCGCTGTTGGACAACACGGGTACTGCGATCGAGGGGCGCCCGGGAATGGGCGCAGGGGACAGGTCGCTGTAGGGCATCACGGTACTGGAGCGCGCCATGGTTCCTTCCCCCAGGGCCAGCCAGTCCGAAGACACATTGAGCAACTGCGCCGCGCGGGCGCTGTTCTCTGCCGTCAATGCCTTGGTATTTCCGTCCACCACCTTCTTGATGGCTTGGTAGGACAGCCCCAGCCGGTCGGCCAGGTCCGCGGTTTTCATCTCTGCTGCCGTCATCGCCTGAACCAGGCGGTCTTTGTATTCAACCATGGTTTAAATTCTCGCGGAAATTTTGATAACTATAGTTGCTTTGATGTCTGAACTATGGTTTAATTATTGCATGTTCATACGAAAGTCACAACCCAGCGCCGGTCTGAGCGCCCTCGACGCTGCGGCACTGCCAGATGCGGCAAGCCCGGCGGCGGGTTCGAACATGGGCAGCCACGAAGGCAGGGCGGAGCGCGTTGGCGGGGCCCCCAGCCATCGGTTCGCGTTCGCTGCGCCTCAGCGGAACGGGCAGCCACCCAATGCATTTAGCCGTCCGGTGCAATCCATTGCGTCTCAGTTCGGCCCGCAGCGGATATCCCGGAGCACGGAGCGCCATCCCCGGTATCTCGGCTACGTCATCGAAAGCGGGACCCAGGCCCAGGCTTCCCACGACAAAACCCAACGTATTTTGAAAGGAACACTGCGATGAACTTTGCCCGCACCTGTGACCCTCTGAGCAGCTACGGTGCCCCGGAGCATTCGGCCCGGCTTGCAGGCGGACATGCATCCCGCATTCTCGCGGCCCTGCACGATGAGAAATCGCTGACGGCGGGCGAGATGGCCGAATGCACGGGCATGACGGTCGAGCAAATCTGCCGCCGCCTGCCCGAGTTGGCGCGCACCGGCCTCGCGCAGGTGGTGCAGTTTGAGGGTGCGGATCTGCTGCGCGACGGCTACCGCGTATGGGAGGCGGTATGAGCATGCTGCTGCCCAGACGCAAGGGGCGCGGCGTTCTGCTTGATGCCGGTCCTTTGGGGATGCACCAGCTCGCCGTCAACATGGGGGCAAAAGCCAAGGCCGGTTGCATGCCACCCAGGACGGACCGGTTAGGCGTGACGGCATGCGGTGGCACGCGGACAGACACAGACAACGGAATCCTGCCAGCACAAAGGCATTGAAGGAGCAAGCATGAGCATGACAGCAGAGCGATACACGGTCGCGTTGAGCGCCCGCGATCTGTCCGATGAGTCGCACCGCGTGGGACAGGTGGACCTGATCAAGGCCAGCGGGATGAGCAAAGCCAATGTGGCCTTGCACTACCTGCGGATCATCACCAAGCCCAGCAGGGTGGATATGGAGCGCATGTACAACGCCTTGGTCCAGTACGGCGTGGCCGGACACCTGGCAGACCCCCAGGATGCTGCGTTGGAGGCCATGGCCTGGTTGCTGGACCAGAAATGCAAGCCGTGCCAAGGAACAGGCCTGACGGCCAAGGAGGGCAAGACCTACAAATGCCTCAAATGCAAGGGTGCGATGCTGGCCCAGGAGCCCAGCCGAAAGGACGTGCAGCTCCTGATCGACTATGTGATGGACTGCAAAAGAACGCACAGCAATAACTTGAATAAGTTGTTGCGAACCGACTAAAAGTGTGGTATTCTCGTAATCGTTGAGACATTGATGAGAAGGGTGCGAAAGCAAGCCCGCCCATGTCCTTAACCATGAATCACTTGCGCTGCTGTTGTGGCAGCGCAAGGCCTTTGATGGCAGAGCTATGCCACCAGCCTTTTCAAGCCTCGCCCCGTGCGGGGCTTTTGCGTTTCTGGCGTGGGTCAACATGCCGGGGGTATGTCCGGGCCGGTTGGCATCCGTGCTGTGCGCGCTGCCATCAGGTGGTGGCGTCACGGTAGCCATAACTGCAGTTGCGCTTGCCTGATGGCGCATGCCAGTGCAGGCTTTTTTCCAACGTCGATGCCCGCTGCATGCGGGCTTTGGCATATCAGCTGCAGCAAGCGCAGTCCGCACCCGAGTGGTTTGACGGTGCGGTATCTCCTGCTGAGAGCTTCCCAGTGCTTGCAGAAGCGAACAGCCGCCCCAGCCCGCTTGGGTTGTCTGATGGGGCATGGATCTGAAGGCCAGTGTTTGCGCTGTCCTGGTCAGTGACTGCAGGGCAGATTCGGCGCGCATGCGTACCCATGCCGCTGGAGCTCCGGCCCTGCAGCCCTTGAGGAGAGAGCACAGACTGCCGGTGTGCACTACGCCGCCAGCAGCTGTGACTTTTTCAACCATTGCATTCCGCCGAGAGGCGGTTTTTTTGTGCCCGACGAGGGCGAAACCGATCCGCCTTGGCTCAACGCAGGCGGATTTTCTTTTTTTGAAAGGCCCAACCATGGCTTATGAAGTATCGACCGGCACCCGTTTTGCAATCTCGACCGGTTTTGGCGCTCCCGTCTCCGTGACCACGATCTCCAATGCGGCACCTCCCGTGATCGCAGCGGCAGCACATGGCCTGAGCGCCAAAGACCCCTTCCTGCTCAATACCGGCTGGGAAGACATGAACGACTCCATCCTGCGGGTTGGCTCGGCGACCACGGGTGCCATCACGTTGGAAGACGAGGACACCACCGACCTGATCCAGTTCCCCAGCGGTTCGAGCGCAGGCACGGTCCGCCCCATCACTGGCTGGACCGAACTGCAGCAGGTCAGCGAAATCAGCCCTACCGGCGGCGAGCAGCAGTACGCGGAATTCGCGCCCCTGTCGCAAAAGTACGGCATCAAGATCCCGACGACCCGCTCGGCGATGAGCTGGGAGCTGACCTTTGGCTGGGATCCCACCCTGCCAGGCTACAAGGCCGCTGTCCAGGCATCGCGTGCCAACCGGCTGGTGGCGATTCGCATGGCCCTGCCCAACGGTGGCTCGATCAGCTATGCCTACGGCTACATCAGCGTGCAGGAGACCCCTGTGGTCGCCTCCAACGCCGTGACCACCGGCAAGCTGACCCTGTCCATGCTGCGCCCCATCAAGACCTACAAGTAAAGGTCGCCACGCCCGCCTTGGTTGACCCAAGGCGGGTTTTCCATGCCCGGCAGGTAGCACCTGCACGGGCTTTTTTGTTTCAGAAGAAGGATATCCACCATGGCGAAGTCTCTCGCATCGTTTGCACCCACTCCCACTTTCAAAGGCACTGCCGACGTGCCCGTCGCCGGCAAGGGCCCGCAGCCTCTGGGCCTGACCTTCCGCTTCCATGACACGGAAGCGATGAAGGCGCTGTCCGCCGAGTTCACCGCCTTGCAGGACAAGTACAAGGCGACGGCCGAGGCCCCTCTCAGCGATGAGCAAGAAAAGGACATGCGTACCGACCAGGCCAAGCTGGTGATGAAAATCGTGGCTGCCTGGGAATTCACCGATGAGTTCAGCGTCGAGAACATCACGCAGTTCTTTGTGACCCATGCGTTCGCCTTCGGTGCGATCGTGACTGGCTTCTTCCAGGCTCACTCGGGCGCCAAGACAAAAAACTGATGGAGCTGGGCCGGGCGCTGTTTGGCGAACGGTCCAGTCCCCAACAACTGGTGGCCATGGGCTTTCCTGCCGAGATGATCAAGGAACGCGAGCCCCTGGTGTGCTACCCCGACCACGAGCTGGCCTACCGCTGCTTCATCGACAACGCCAGCCAGTGGCGAGCAGGCATGGGCGGTATCTATGCCCTGGACTACAACGTGATCTACCGCTGGCTGGATGCCGAGGGCATCAACAAGCGCAAACGCAACCAGGTGCTGCGCGAAGTGGGCCTGCTCGAGCGCGGCGCGCTCGAAGCATTGCAGGCGCGCAGGGAAGCACAGGATCGATCCCGCCAGAAATAGCCCACTTCGGTGGGCTTTCCTTTTTCTATGCTCGCCTCGGCGGGCCATTTCTATTGGTGCTGCTATGGCTGATCTAGAAAAAAATATCAAGATTGGTGTTGACCTCTCGGACCTCCAGTTGGGTGTCCATGAGGCCATCAACAGCATTCAGGGCTTCTGGAGTTCGGTCGAGGCCGGCTCCAGAAATTCCGCACAATCGTTCGAGATGATGACCTCGGCGTTTCAGAGCCAGTCATCGGTGATCCAGGTGGGGATCCGGGATACCGAGCGCTTCTCCGAAACCTTTGTTCAGGTGCAGCAAACGAGCCAGGTTGCGCTGAGTAGCTACTCCAGAGACCTGGCGACGGTGCAGAAAGAGCAAGAGAACGCAAATGCCTCTGCCAAGCGCTGGACCGAGTCCACCAAGGTGGTTTTCGGCCTGCTGGCACAAGGCGCGCCCGCGTTCTTTGACAAATTCATCACCGAGACCATCAATGCAGAGAAGCAGCAGGCCCAGCTCTCCGCCGTGTTGAAGTCCACCGGCGAGGCTGCGGGATGGTCGCAGGAGCGGCTCAACGGCATGGCCGCATCGCTGTCGAAGTCGAGCGTGTTCTCGTCGGGGGAGATCACCCAGGCGCAAACGCAGCTGCTGACTTACTCCAATGTGGTGGGGCAACAGTTTCCGCAGGCCATGCAGGCCGTGGTGGATATGTCTTCGCGCATGGGCACATCAGTGACCAGCTCTGCGGAGACCATTGGGCAGGCGTTGAACTCCCCGTCCGAAGGGCTCAAAGCGCTGGCGGACAAGGGGGTGCAATTCACCGACCAGCAAAAAGAGATGGTCGCGCAGTTGGAAGCCACCGGCCAAGTTGGTGCGGCACAGGCCGTTATCCTGGATGCGCTGCAGACCTCGTATGGTGGTGCGGCGGTTGCTGCAAGGGATACGTTGGGTGGTGCTCTCACTGACCTGAAAAAAAACTTTGCCCTGGCAATGACGGGTGATAGCGGCAGCCTGCAAGGGATGCGCGAGAGCATTGAGTTGTTGAACGAAACCTTGTCCTCTGAAACCACGCGAGCGGGGTTTCAGACAGTGATTAGCGGGATAGCGGGTATCGCCAAAATCGCTGCCACTGCAATCAGTGTCGTTGGCCAATTTGCTAATGCCATCTCTATGGACTTCAAGGGTGCTCAGCATGCAACCCTTGAGCGGCAATTTGATTTTGCCAAGACCGAGCTGGATCGATTGCAGCCGCGACTGCGTTTGGACCCTGACAAAAATAATACCGAGCTTCAGGACGAGGCAAAGCGCTTGCGGGACACCATGGTCCGCGCGAGTCTGGAGATGCAAAAAATCACTGCCAGCATGGCCAAGCAAGCCGGCGTTGTTGCCGTCCCTACGATCGACGTTCCTACCGTTGAAGCCGGGACTAAGGCGGTGCAAGCGCAGACCGAGGCCATCACCAAAAATGCTGCGCAACTTGGGGCTACTGCTCAGGCGAGCAGTCAAGCTGTTACCCAAGGGGCCAGTGCATCAACAGATGCTGCAAAGAACGCGCAAGCGGAGTATGAGCGCCTTCGGGACTCTATTCAGTCGAAGATTGATGCCAATAAGCGAGAGCTAGAAGGTGAAATTGGTCTGACAGCCGCACAAAAAGAGCGTGCGGCTTTTATGGAGAAGCTGAACAAAGAGCATAAAAATCTGCCGGAGCCGCAAAAGGAAAAGCTCCAGGCTCAGTTTGACAATTTGCAGCAAACCCAAGCCGATATGACCGAGAGAAGCAGAGGTTTAGCGGCCTTGGAGCAGGAACGGGTCCTACGTGCCTCGCTTACTACAGAGTTGGAGAAGAGCGCTCAGGCATATTTGGACGGCAATAAGTCCTTGGAGCAAGAAATTGAACTGATTGGGAAAAATGCATCCGAGCGCACCCAGATTGCTCAGGCACGCAATCAAGAGATCATCCTGATCAAAAAGGCCGCGCTTGCAGAACAAGAGCGCCAGGATGCGCAATCTGGAACACAAAGCCGAGTAGCCATCGCTCTTCACGAGGAAATTGACCAGTTGGAGCGGCGTAATGAGCTGCTTGGCATGAAGGAGTCTGCTGAGAAAGCAGACGTCAATCTACAAAAGCTTCACGGGCAGTTTACGCAAACGGTCCAGCAGGTCGAGGATGCTTTCGTTAACGGATTTGTCAGCATGATGAATGGTGGCAAAGAAGCGTGGAAGACGTTCTGCAACACCATCAAAACTTCTTTTTTCACCTTAGTTGTTAAGGAATTGTATGCAGCGTTTGCCAAGCCTTTTGTGGTCCAACTGGTGGGATCGTTCATGGGGATCGCGAGTTCGGGGGCTGGCAGTGCAGCCATGCAAGCTGCCAGCAGCTCCAGTGGTTTGATCAGCTTTACGCCAGGGGCTAGTAGTCTTGGTGGCATGTTCGGCTCTTTCAATGCCGGTTTAGCAGGAGGTTGGACAGGATTCGAAGGCGGTCTTGCCATGATGCAGAACGGGGAGTACCTCGCCGGCGGCATGCAGGCCTTGGGTGCAGCAGCTCCGTATATTGGCGCCTTGATTCAACTTGGGCGGGGAAATATTGGTGGAGGTATTGGGACAGCTGCGGGTGCTTACATAGGATCTGTATTCCCCGTAGTTGGCACCGCGTTGGGTGCGCTGTTGGGTAGCGTTTTTGGAAGTGCTCTCAATGGCATCTTTGGCCGCAAGCTCAAGGAGTCTGGCGTAGAAGGTGAGTTCGGTGGGGAATCCGGCTTTGAGGGCCGACTGTTCAAATACTACAAGGGAGGTTGGTTCAGATCCAACAAGACAACCTATGAAGAGATGCCTGAGGAAATGCGGTCCAGCTTGGGCAAGCAGTTCCTGGCGGTCGATTCGTCCATTCGAGAGATGGCGAATGCTGTAGGCATAGGCTCAACTGCATTGGATGGCTTTAGCGCCAAAATCAAGGTCAACCTCAAAGGTCTCAGCGAAGAGGAAGCAACTAAGAAGCTGCAGGATGAGTTCCAGAAGATTGCTGATCAGATGGGGAGTTTGGTATTAACAAGCCAAGAATACAACCGATCTGGTGAGACCCAGTTAGAGGCCTTGGCCCGGTTAGCGCTCAGTATCACATCGGTCAATGCAGTGTTTGAGACGCTGGGAATCACGATGCTTGACGCGTCGCTTGCCAGCGCAGACTGGGCAAGTGGTCTGCTGGAGTTAATGGGGGGTTTGGAGAACTTCAACGCCGCCGCAGGCGCCTATTACAACCTCTACTACAGCGATGACGAGAAGCGTAGCCGTGCGAGCAAGGTGGCCAATGATGGTATGGAAGAGCGCGGGCTGGATCTGCGTGTCGGCGATGTCGATGCGAAGAAGAAATACCGCGCCCTGGTAGACAAAGCCATCGCTGACAGGGACGAGGAGCTGCTCGCCTGGCTGTTGCAGTTTGCGGATGACTTTGCCAATGGGGTTGATGCTGTCACTGCCAGCTTGGAAGACGGAACTAACGCGCTTGCCGCGAAGCTGCAAGAGATTCAGCAGATCCGTGAGGAGACGCTGTCGACGTTGGGGCTGTCCATGGACGGCCTGGTTGATGGATTCATCAATGAGATCAACGAGGGACGGGGTGCACAAGCCGGAGAGTGGTTGGCGGACACGATTGCTGTCGGCTTTGAGCAAGCCATTTATGGGCAGGCGATCAATACCATCATGTCTTCCATCATCGATGGCGTCATCACACCAGTGGTGACTGCGGCAATGACGGGCTCCGCTGTGTCGGGCTTGGTGAGTGGTGCAGCGATTGATTCGATGATGGCTAACGCCCGGGCTGCTGCAGCAGCGTTGAAAGCGCTTTTGAGCGATGAAGCGTTCAAGTCCATGATGGACGACACGATCGCGCTCATTCGTGACATCGGCAATGACGTAGGAGGCGTCATTCCAAAGATGTCCACATATCGCCCTGCGGTCCAACAGGTCACCAACGCCTACGAGTCGTCTACTTCCGCAGCAGAGGCTGCGGCGAAGGCTGCTGAGAAGCTGAGGGATGAGTGGTCCAAGTTGATTGACACCATGAGCAATGAGATGAAGCGTCTGCGTGGAGAGTTGCTAGGTGCGACGCAAGACAAGGGTGCTGCGTACTACGAGTCCATGTTCGCGATCAAGACCGCTCAGGCCAGGTCGGGAGACCAGGATGCGGCCGCTGAGCTGCCCTCGATCATCCAGGCACTGGAAGCGCTTGCAAAAGCCAGTGCAACGTCCCAGGCCGATGTCTTGCTCAAGCAGTCAGCCTGGCTGGCATCGCTGGCGGACACGAGAAACTTCCTCGCCCATAAATACGGCGTCGATATCGGCGATGTGAAAACCGCAGAGGTGGGTGCTGCCACTGCCGGGCGTGTGGTTCAGGCGAGTGGCAACACTGCTTTGCTGAGCGCGCTGCAGGCGTCGAGTGACAACCCGGTACTGGTGGCGGAAGTGCGGGCCCTGCGCTTGTCGCTGGACAACCATGACGCCAACCGCAAGGCCGAGGCGACAGTGGTCGTGCCTGCGGTGCAGCAACTCAACAAGACGCTGCGCATGTGGGACGCCGATGGAATGCCTGCAACGCGAAAACAGGAGGAAAACGCATGACAGGATTGAGAACCGTCAGCCCGCTGGAGATCAGCGATGGCGTGATCGTTGCGCAGCCGCCTGTGGAGGACACGGCGGCTGTCTGGGTGGCGGGGGCCTGGCCCAGAGGGGCCAGGGTGCGCTACCAGCACCTCGTCTACCAGGCGGGTGCCGATGTCAACGACAGCATTCCGCCGCGGGACAACCCAACGCTCTGGATCAAGGTCGGGCCCACCAATACGTGGGCCCTTTTTAATGGGCGCACGTCGCAGAGCTCCAAGTTCAATGCGACGGCATCCTACCGGTTCCGATTTGGACGCGCAGTGGATGCGGTGTGTGCGATAGGCATGGCCGATGTGCATTCCGTGCGGGTGCGTGTGTTGGACCCGTCTTACGGCACTGTCTATGACAAGGTGCTCACGGTCGGCCTTGCGCCAGAGACCGCCGATTGGTGGGAATGGCACTTTGGCGAGTGGACGCCAACAGGTGTGCTGGGGCTTTTTACCGGGCTGCCGGCATTCCCGCAAGCGGATGTGCTGGTGGACTTCGTCGGTACGACTGGCATGGAGGTCGGCAACCTCATTCTGGGCAATGCCAAGGAGTGGGGCCTGGGTGTCGAGATCGGTGCCTCGGTGGGCATCCAGGACTTTTCCCGCAAGGAGCTCGATGAGTTCGGCAACCGCGTGCTGGTTGAGCGCACCTACATCGGATGGGCAGATATGTCCGTGCCCATCCGGCGCACGGAAATCATGGCCATCAAAAACTATATGACCAAAAACCGGGCCAAGCCCATCCTGTTTCTCGGCTCTCAAGACATTGAGGCCCTGAACGTGTTTGGGATTGCCAAGGATTGGTCCGTCGCGATCGAGTACCACGACTACTCGATGTTTGCAATTCAACTTGAGGAGGTGTGATGCCTTTAGTCGTTCCAACCCCCATTCCCGCCTATCCCCCTGCGCCGCAGCCCACGGATGACCGTGTCAGCTTCAGCACCAAGGCCTTTGCGCTGGCGGCTTCTTATGAGCCGCAGCGGGTGGCGTTTAATACCGCAATCAGCCAGGTCTACACTAATTCTGAATGGGCGCAGGCCAAATCGCTGGACGCTCAGAATGCTGCCACTGCTGCGGGCCAGTCGGCTGCCGCAGCTGACGCGAGTCGTCAAGCTGCAGATATAGCTGTTCAAGACGTTCGTAACGCGATGGATGCCATACAAGTCGGTCCTGTAGCCTCAGTGATGGGTCGTACTGGTGTCGTCACGGGATTGGTCGAGGCTGGCATCGGCGCAACGCACAACAAGTCGCAGCTGATGGCTAATGCTCCGATAGGGCAGTGGGCAGCGTTCTACGACCACACTGGCGTAGGGGCCGATTGGCCGCCTGCCCATCCAAACACCAATTGGTGGAATGTTTTTACGTTCGGCAGCGAGGAATTGGGCCAAGTAACGCAGCGCGCATCGCAGACATTGGCTACTGCATATCAGGGCTGGGTTTACGAGCGTCAGCGCGACATTACCTGGGGGCCTTGGCAGCGCGTGATAGGTGACAGGTCCGTCATCGAGAAGCGGGTCATTGTTGATGCGAGATCCGCAACCACCCCCATCGATCAGAAAAACGGATCGATTCAGACTGTGGTTCTGTATCAAAACACCAGCATCGTCATGCCAGTGCCCAGAGATATCGGGGATCAGCTGACTATTGAAGTTTTGCCAACCGGGGCGTTTACCGCGAGTTTTGCGGGAGTGCCGGTGCGGTTGCCTGTGGGGGGAGCATTGCCGACAGTTGCTGCCTGGCAGAGATTGATGCTGACCTTCATCCCACGGTATGACATCGGTGTGTGGGACATGTTCATTGCAGGGGTGCATGAATCATGATGATGCGCAACCTCCTAATGAGCGGCGGCAGCACCTCGATCACATTTGCAGCTACTGTGCGAAGCCCTGACATTGCTGCCCTGGCCCGCGCGCGAGGGTGGAATGGCTATAGCCCGATCATTTGCACGATCAATTCAGGGGTCGATATTGCCACCCTCAGCATTTCGGGGATTCCCCACGATTGCCTAACGATCATCAACCGGGGCCGCGTTGGTGGCGTCCTCAACGGCGGCACCGCCCTTTACACACGCACTCGCATTCGCATCGACAACACCAGCGGAACGGTATTTGGGGGAGGTGGGCTTGGCGGTGGCGGCGGGTCATACCTTATTCAGAACCCCAATTCTTCGAGCTATCGGGCATCGGGCAATGGCGGCTCGGGTGGCAACGGCGCCGGGTTCAGTTCTTCGGGTGTGGTGACCATGAGCAACGCGCAATCGGGGTTCAGTGGCAGCTCACAACAGTTAGGCGGGCCATCAACAGGCTCGCTTGGTGTTTCTTACGGCGGCAGAGGTGGATATGGCGGCTCCATCGGTCAGGCAGGGTCCATTGGCTCTGATGGCAGTGCGAGCGGGAACTACACCTTGATTCAGGTCTACCAGCCCAGCCAGGGACAACCCGCAGGCCTTTACGTTGACGGAGCGAGCTTCGTCACCTGGATCGTAGAGGGCACCCGTCTAGGTAACGCAGCAAACTGAGGATCGACATGTATATCGACACAACTACCAATGAATGGGGCCTGACCCCAGCTGCAATCATGCAGCGTCACCCTTTAACAGTTTTCCCCGATCCATTTTCCCCTCTTGAGCAATATGCGCAGGTGGCGGATCAACCCCAGCCTTTTTTTGACGCAGCGACTCACAAGGCAGTGGAGCAGCAGCCTTTGTGGAGTGAGCGCGGCTATCTGCAGCAGTGGCACGTCGTGCCGCTGAATGAAAAGGAGCTTGCACATCTTCAGGCCGAGCGCCTGGCTGCTGAGCAGACCGCATTAGATTCAAATCGGATAACGATTTCGCGCACCCAAGGTTTGATCTATATCTATCGCATGTTGGGGGTGACTGAGGCGGATATCGAAATTCAGATGGAGTCGTTGGCAGACGAAGACACCAGATACGAGGCTACCTTGTACTTTCGCTCTGCAACCTGGGATAGCGACAACCGGTATGTACTTGCCTTTGGTGCTTGCATTGGTTGGGATACGCCTGCCAAGGTGGAGCATGCTTTCCGCGCCGCACGGGAACTGTAGTGGCTGGTGTTACAGCCGATACGGCCCGCCAGAAGCGTTCTTTTTTGAGGTTGATGTGAAGTGAACATACCTGTAATCGTCAATTAGCTCGATGACGACTGTCCAAGGCGTTGATGGCATTGGGTGCTGAACCCGACCTCATGCCAAGGCGCACCGGTTTGCCGCATCGCTTGGCTGGGCTGCCGTACCCATCTCTCACGCCATCTGACCTCCTAAAAGCCCAATACGAAAAGAATATGACAATCCAAGAACTTCTCCGCAAAATACTGCGCAAATTTTGCGTTCGTTGCTGTCCCTTGTCGGTAGAACTGAACGGGGACAGTATTTTGTTTGGCTGGGGCTGCGACAGCACGCCAGCAATGCAGATGCGCGCGCAGCGCCCTCGATGGACGCTGACGGACCGCAATGCCTGTGGTCTGCGGATGGCGGACTTCATGCAGGGCTACCAGGAGCCATTTCCTGGTGCGCCACCCGACATGTATCCCGCAGGTCCGCAGCCCGCATTCAAAGATGCCCTGCACCAGGCTCAGGTGATAGTGCTTGGTCTGGGCCTGAACGACTCCTACGGCTATCTGTCGCCGGAGGCCTACCGGCAGCAACTGCTGGATGCGCTGGCGGTCATTCGCAGTGCGGGTGCCGTTCCGGTGTTCACCGGCCTTGTGCCCATCCCCAGTGGCTACTACGACCCGTGGCAAGATGCCAATCTTCTGGCCTTTCAGCAAGTGATGCGCGATGTCGCGGAATCGCAGGGTGTCATCCATGCTGATTGGGACGAGGAGTACCAAGGCGAAGGGGACCTGCAGGACGACCATATCCATCGCAGCCAGAACGCGACGGACCGACTGACGGCCCGCTTGATCGCAGCCATTGACCGCGCGGCAAAGCGCGTCTGACCTGGCTGCGCAACCCATGACCCGCTTCGGCGGGTCTTTTTATTTCTAGGAGGCCTGATGCAAAGCACAGACATCAGCATGCCGATGGCCAAGGCGACCAGTGCGGTCACGTTGGCCACCGCAGCACAAACGGACATGGCGGACAAGCTGGTTCAGGCCGCCACTGTCAACACCAGTTCCCAGACCTGGCACTGGGTCAATGCAATACCCTGGGGCGCGATCGCCTCAATCGTGGCGGCGCTCTACACCTCGCTGTTGATCTGCGAGTGGTTTTGGAAAAAGCTCTGGCGCCCGGCTTTCGAGCGCTGGGGGTGGCTGGCGCCGCGCAAGCCCTTGGTGACCATGACCCTCGACGACTTCCAGCACCTGAGTGACACACCAAGGATGGAGCCATGAGCCGGGTGCCCCATGCGCTGCGCACCGGCTTGATGGCCTTGGCTGTGCTGCTGGCCGGTGGTGGCGGCTATATGGTGGCTGAGCGCGACCAAGTAGCCGCCCACACGATGGCTGCGCAAAACCCCTATATCCAGGCCGTGGCGGCCGACACGGGCACCTCGGATGCCATCAAGATTGCTCTGGTCATGGGCAGCTTTTACGAAAGCAGTTACCGCCATATCGGCAAGCCCTATGTGGACCGGCTGGGCAAGGGGGCGCCGCTGACGGTCTGCAATGGCCTCACCGGGCCCGATGTGGTGGCCGGGCGCTATTACTCACCGGTGGACTGCTATGGACTGGAAAAAAACCGCTACCTGGCATCAGAAGCCGCTGCAAAGCGGCTTTTTCGTTTTTGGGACCGGTACACGGTGCTGCAGCAAGCGGTGTTTATCGACTTCATCCACAACAAGGGCGAGGCCGCGTTGGCGGGATCAACCTTGCTGCGCAAGGCCAATGCCGGTGATGTGGCCGGTGCCTGCCGAGAAAACCTGCGCTGGAACCGCGGCACGGTCCATGGCGTGTCGGTAGTGCTGCCTGGCTTGCAAAGCCGCGGCAATGCCAACGGCGAGATTTGCGAGGAGGGCTTATGACCTTGCAGATCAAGCTGGTGCTGGCGGCCATCATGGCCGCGCTGGCCTTTTCGGCGGGCTGGATCGCCAAAGGCTGGCAGACAAGCGCCCGCGTTGCCGAGCTGCGTGCAGACCATATGCGAGCGCTGGCGGCGCGGGCCGAGGCTGCACGCAAAGACGAAGCCCATACCGCCCAACTGGAGCGCAAATATGCCCAAGATACGATTTACAACGCCGACCAGCTGGCAGCCTTCAAGACTGGCATTGATGTGGATGTGCGCGCTGAGCTTGCCCGCGCTGAGCGCCTGCACCGCGACACCGACAGCCGAGCCGCCACTTATCGTGCGCAAGCCCAGGCCGACGCCGCTGCCCGCAGCGATCTTGCAGATAAAGCGGCAGCCCTCGACCGACAGCTTGCACAAGGCCTCGGCGTGGTCGCAGAACTCGGAGGCCATCTTAGGCGACGTGATGCAGAAGTAGCTGCACTGTGCAGCCAGGTCAATACGGAGCGCCGGCTGGGAGGCGACGATACCGACAAAGCCTGCGCTGCCCCTTGATCCCTCAGGCAAAGAGCCTCTCTGGCGCCATTCGGCTGCCGGGGAGGCTCTTTTTTGCGTTGAAGGGGCGCAAAGATCAATGACCCCACTGATTCGGAGGGGGAAGAGTGGGTTCCGTTGGTGCCGTGTCAAGGCTGCGGCTGCCCGCCCCCCCCAACACCAACGTAACAAGGGGCTTGCCCTCTGGTTAGAATGTCGGCTGCTATAGTTTTTATACAAGCGCAACCTGTTTCAACCGCGAACGCCTAGCCATGCAGCACTCCACACCAGACAAAGAAAAAGCCGCTAAGTTGTTTAAACTTAACGGCTTTGAGTGTGGTGCCCGGGGCCGGAATCGAACCGGCACGCCTTGCGGCGGGGGATTTTGAGTCCCCTGCGTCTACCAATTTCACCACCCGGGCTGTGTCTGTATCGCAGCTCGCAATTATGGCACAAATAATGAGCTCCAAGAAATACCCAACGATTGAAGATGCGATCGGCAAGACCCCCCTGGTGGCCCTGCAGCGCATTGGTGCTGACTACAACGAGGCCAATGGCAATGTGGTGCTGGGCAAGCTCGAGGGCAACAACCCGGCCGGTTCGGTCAAGGACCGGCCGGCGGTGTCGATGATCCAGCGCGCCCAGGAGCGTGGCGAGATCAAGCCTGGTGATACCTTGATCGAGGCCACCTCGGGCAACACCGGTATTGCATTGGCGATGGCTGCCGCCATCAAGGGCTACCGCATGGTGCTGATCATGCCCGAGGACCTGTCCATCGAGCGTGCACAGACGATGAAGGCCTATGGCGCGCAGTTGATCCTGACGCCCAAGAGTGGTGGCATGGAATATGCGCGCGATCTGGCCGACAAGATGGTGGCCGAAGGCAAGGGCATTGTGCTGGACCAGTTCGCCAACCCGGACAACCCGCGCGCCCATTATGAGACCACCGGCCCCGAGATCTGGGAGCAGACGGGTGGCCAGATCACCCATTTCGTCAGTGCGATGGGCACGACTGGCACGATCACCGGTGTGTCCCGCTACCTGAAGGAAAAGAACCCGTCGGTGCGCATCATCGGTGCCCAGCCGACCGAGGGCTCACGCATCCCGGGTATCCGCAAGTGGCCTGAAGAGTACCTCCCCAAGATCTATGACCCCAGCGCGGTCGATGAGATGGTGTACGTGACCCAAAACGATGCCGAGGACATGGCCCGCAGCCTCGCCTGCGAAGAAGGCATCTTTGCCGGCATTTCCGCCGCAGGCGCCTGCCATGTCGCTCAGGAAATTGCGCGCCGTGAACGCAACGCTACCATTGTGTTCGTCGTCTGCGACCGGGGGGACCGTTATCTGTCCACTGGCGTATTTCCCGCCTAACGCGCACGCCGGTCGGCGAGTGCCGGCACGAAAGCCTTATGCAATACGAAACGAAATTTTGCGTGAACTGCGCCACGGCGCTGCAATGGAAAGTGATGACCGAGGACAGCGGAGAGGTCAGCCGGCTGCGCTGCCCCGCCTGCGGCTGGACCCACTGGGGCAACCCCACGCCGGTACTGGCTGCCGTCGTCGAGAATGACCAGGGCCAGGTGCTGCTGGCGCGCAACGCCATGTGGCAGCCGGGCATGTTTGGCCTGATCACCGGCTTTATGGAGGCGGGTGAATCGCCCGAGGCCGGCATTGCGCGGGAGGTGCTCGAGGAAACCGGTTTGCGGACCAAGGCCCTGCGCCTGATTGGCTGCTGGGAGTTTTTGCGCATGAACCAGGTGCTGATTGCCTACCATGTGCGCGTGGCAGGTCGGCCAGAGGACGTGCGCCTGTCGCCCGAACTCGTGGAGTACCAGTGGAAGACCGCGCAGGACGTGCTGTGCTGGCCGTCTGGCACCGGCTATGCAATGGCTGAGTGGGTCAAGAGCAAGGGCGAGCCGGTGCGTTTTGGCGCTTTCCGCCCCAACAACCCCAACCCCGATCCCGATCCCGCCAAATGGCCGGTGAACTACTGGGAAGAGGATGCCCGCTTTGTGGTGGCACCCCGCCTGGACTGAGTCTGGCGATCAACAACGAATGAGCACGATGGATATTGACCAGGAAGTGGACACGCGCGGGCTGAACTGCCCGCTGCCGATTTTGAAGGCCAAGAAAGCCTTGGCCACGATGCAGAGCGGGCAACTGCTCAAGGTGGTGGCGACCGATACCGGCTCGATCCGGGATTTCCAGGCCTTTGCCAAGCAGACCGGCAATGAGCTGGTGGAGCAGCAGACCGTGGGTGAGGAGTTCATCCATATTCTGCGCCGCCGCTAGCCTGGCGCTCGCCTATTGCCAAACAAAGGCCTGCATCAGCAGGCCTTTTTTAGTGCGTGAGGTTCCGCGCAGACTCAGATCTGCAGCTCTTTCAGAAAGGCTCGGAAATCATCGCCCACATCAGGGTGCTGCAGCGCCAGCTCCACGGTCGCCTGCAGGAAGCCTTCCTTGCTGCCGCAGTCATAGCGTTTGCCGCTGTAGCGGTAGGCGTACACCGTCTCGCTGTGCATCAGGCGCTCGATGGCGTCGGTCAACTGGATCTCGCCACCCACTCCCTTGGGCTGGTTGCGGATCTCGTCGAAGATGCCGGGGGTCAGCACATAGCGCCCGGCCACGCCCATGCGCGACGGGGCTTTTTCCGGAGCGGGCTTTTCGACGATCTCGTCAATGCGCATCAGCGGGCCGCCGGCAGGCTCGCCCTTGACGATGCCGTATCGCTTGGTGTGTTCCAGCGGCACCTCTTGCACGGCCAGCAGCGAGCGGCCTTGTTTGGAGAACGCCGCCGTCATCTGGGCCATCACACCCGGGCCGCCTGGCGCGCCGGTCATCAGGTCATCGGCCAGCAGCACGGCAAAAGGCTCGTTGCCTACCAGCGGCTCGGCGCACAGCACCGCATGGCCCAGGCCCAGGGAACGCGGCTGGCGCACAAACAGGCAGTTCATGTCATCGGGGCTGACGCTGCGCACCAGGTCCAGCATGGCCTGCTTGCCGGCGTTTTCCAACTCGTTTTCCAGCTCGTAGGCGGTGTCGAAGTGGTCTTCGATCGCGCGCTTGCTACGCCCGGTGACAAAGATCATGTCCCGTATACCGGCCTCGTAGGCCTCTTCCACCGCGTACTGGATCAGTGGCTTGTCCACCACGGGCAGCATCTCCTTGGGAGATGCCTTGGTGGCTGGCAAAAAACGGGTGCCCAGGCCAGCGACTGGGAAAACTGCTTTGCGGACACGGGTCGGTGTAGTCATAAATACTTGGGTTCCAGGACTTGGATGTGACAAAGGCGCAGCAAGCTGCGCCTTTGTGTGCAGGGCCAAGGGGCATTATGTGCTGATTTTTGCACGGCCCCGGCCGTTTCAGCCCAGGCGCTGGAGCTGCTCTTGCAGTTTGCCCAGCGAAGCGCCAAAGTCTGCCACCCGCTTTTTCTCCTGGTCCAGTACGGCAGCCGGTGCCTTGGCGCAGAAAGCCTCGTTGGACAGCTTGGCGTTGGCCTTGGTGATCTCGCCTTCCAGGCGCTTGATCTCCTTGCCCAGGCGCAGCTTCTCGGCTTCCACATCCACTTCGACAAACAGTGCCAGGCGTGCATCGCCCACCACCGATACCGGTGCATGCTGGGCTTCTGCCGCCCAGGTGGCCTCGTCGTCAAACACCTTGACTTCGCTCAGCTTGGCCAGGTTCTTGAGCACGTCGGCGTTGGCGCGCAGGAAGGCAGCGCCATCGGCAGTGCCGGCCACCGTCAGCAAAGGCAGACGCTGGGCAGGCGAGACAGCCATTTCACCGCGCAGCGCACGGCAGGCGTCCACCATCTGCTTGATGCGTTCGACATAGGCGATGGCCTCGTTGTCGATCTTTTCGGGCTGGGCTTGCGGATAGGCGGCAATCGCAATCGATGCGCCTTCGCGGCCGGCCACCGGGGCGACCTTTTGCCACAGTGCCTCGGTCACGAACGGGATGATCGGGTGGGCCAGGCGCAGAATGGTTTCCAGGGTGCGGATCAGGGTGCGGCGGGTGCCGCGTTGCTGGGCTTCGTTGCCAGTCTGGATCTGTACCTTGGCGATTTCCAGGTACCAGTCGCAGAACTCGTTCCAGACGAAGTCATAGATCGTGTTGGCCACGTTGTCCAGGCGGAACTCGGCAAAGCCCTTGGCCACGTCGGCCTCGGCCTTTTGCAGCTGCGAGACGATCCAGCGGTCCGGCTGGCTGAACTGCAGGTAGTCGCCAGCGGCGCACTGGTCCTTGCTGTGCTCGAGCAGGCCGCAGTCATGGCCTTCGCAGTTCATCAGCACAAAGCGCGAGGCGTTCCACAGCTTGTTGCAGAAATTGCGGTAGCCTTCGCAGCGCTTGCTGTCAAAGTTGATCGAGCGGCCCAGCGATGCCAGCGCGGCAAAGGTAAAGCGCAGCGCATCGGCGCCATAGGCAGGAATGCCTTCGGGGAATTCCTTTTGCGTGTTCTTGCGCACCTGCGGCGCGGTCTCCGGCTTGCGCAGGCCCACGGTGCGCTTGTCCAGCAGTGGCTCCAGTGCAATACCGTCAATCAGATCGACAGGGTCCAGCACATTGCCTTCGGACTTGGACATCTTCTTGCCCTGCGCATCGCGCACCAGGCCATGCATGTAGACATGTGTGAACGGCACGCGGCCGGTGAAGTGCGTGGTCATCATGATCATCCGGGCGACCCAGAAGAAGATGATGTCGTAGCCGGTCACGAGCACCGACGAGGGCAGGTACAGGTTGTAGTTGTCATCGGCGGCGTCCGTCTGGTCGGGCCAGCCCATCGTGCTGAACGGCACCATGGCCGAGGAGTACCAGGTGTCGAGCACGTCCGCATCGCGGCGCAGCGTCTTGCCCGGCGCCTGGGCCTGGGCTTCGGCTTCGCTCTTGGCGACATAGATGTTGCCTTCCTCGTCGTACCAGGCGGGAATCTGGTGTCCCCACCACAGCTGGCGCGAGATGCACCAGTCCTGGATGTTGTTCATCCACTGGTTGTAGGTGTTGACCCAGTTCTCGGGCACAAACTGCACCTGGCCTGACGCCACGGCATCGATGGCCTTTTGTGCAATGCTCTTGCCTGTGGGATCCTGGTCGCTGACCTTGCTCATCGCGATGAACCACTGGTCGGTCAGCATAGGTTCAATCACCTGGCCGGTACGGTCGCAGATGGGCACCATCAGCTTGTGCTTCTTGGTCTCGACCAGCAGGCCTTGGGCTTCGAGGTCGGCTACGATGGCCTTGCGCGCAACAAAGCGGTCCATGCCACGGTATTTTTCTGGCGCCTCGTCGTTGATCTTCGCCTCCAGGGTCAGCACCACGATCATCGGCAGCTTGTGGCGCTGGCCTACCTGGTAGTCATTCTGGTCATGCGCAGGTGTGACCTTGACCACGCCGGTGCCGAACTCGCGGTCCACATAGTCGTCGGCAATGATCGGGATCTGGCGGCCCACCAGCGGCAGGGTCACCGTCTGGCCGATCAGGTGCTGGTAGCGCGTGTCTTCGGGGTGCACCATCACGGCCACGTCGCCCAGCATGGTCTCGGGGCGGGTGGTGGCCACCACCAGCTGGCCTTCACCGCTGGTCAGCGGGTAGGCGATGTGCCACAGCGAACCGTCTTTTTCCTGGTTTTCCACTTCGAGGTCGGACACCGCAGATTGCAGCACCGGGTCCCAGTTCACCAGGCGTTTGCCTCGGTAGATCAGGCCTTGCTGGTAGAGCTTGACGAAGGTATCGGTCACCACCTTGGAGAGCTTGTCGTCCATCGTGAAGTACTCGCGGCTCCAGTCCACGGTATCGCCCATGCGGCGCATCTGCGTGGTGATGGTGTTGCCCGACTGTTCCTTCCACTCCCAGACCTTGGCGACAAAGTTCTCGCGGCCCAGGTCATAGCGGCTTTGGCCGGCGGCCTGCAGCTGGCGCTCCACCACGATCTGCGTGGCGATACCGGCGTGGTCGGTGCCCGGAATCCAGGCCGTGTTGTAGCCCTTCATGCGGTGGTAGCGGGTCAGCGAATCCATGATCGTCTGGTTGAACGCGTGGCCCATGTGCAAGGTGCCGGTCACATTGGGGGGCGGCAGCTGGATCGAGAAGTTCCGGTGTGCGGCCACCGATTCTGCATTGGGCGCACCGGTGCCGCGATAGCCGGCGTTGCCGTAGCCGCGCTTTTCCCATTCCGGGCCCCACTGGGCCTCGATGGCCGAAGGCTCAAAAGACTTGGACAGGCTATCGAGACCTGGTTGGGAAATCGGTTGGCTGTTGGTGTCGCTCATGGTGTGATCAATGGAAAACGGCACCACAGATCGGGATGCCGTTGAATAGCTTGGAATGAATAAGCTGATTTTAGCCCGGCTGCAGCGATGACTGGCCTGCGAGGGCTTGTCGCACCGATCTCCGCCGCCCGCGCCTCTGGCGCGCCCATAAAAAAACTGCCAGCCGCCGTCCATCGGCTGCTGGCAGTCTATGCGGTGGCGCACAGGGGTGCGCGCGCGTCGTGCTTACTGCTTCACCGCTTCGATCTGTACCACCAGGCGCACATTCTTCGCAGCGCCCCAGTTCACACCGTAGTCCAGACCGAAGGCGGTGCGGTCAAACGTGGTGTCGAAATCGCCACCGCAGACTTCGCGGTCTTGCAGCATCTTGTTGGGGTAGCAGTTGAACTTGCTCGCCTTGAAGGTGATGGGCTGGGTCTTGCCCAGCAGGGTCAGGTTGCCTTCCACCGATGCCAGCTTGTCGCCGTCAAACACGAACTTGGTGGACTGGAAACGCGCCTTGGGATGCTCGGCCACGTTGAAGATGTCCTTGCTTTGCAGGTGCTTGTCAAAGCCGGGCGTGCCGGAGTTGACCGAGGCGATGTCGATGCTGATATCGACGGAGCCGGTCTTGCCTTCGCGGTCCAGGGTCAGGGTGCCTTCTTTTTTGTCGAAGCGTGCACGGTTGGTGGTGGCGCCGTTGTGGTCGATTTCGAAGGTCGCAAAAGTGTGCGTAGGGTCGATCGCGTAGGTGGCTGGAGCCGCGTGCACAGCACCGGCAAACAGGGAAGCAGCGGCCAGGGCCAACAGGGATGTGCGCATCAGATTTCTCCTAAAGGGGTAAAGGAACAGGGAAACACAAAAAAGCTTAGAGCTTGCCAACACCGGTCAGCGCAAGCTTGAACTGCACCTGCACTTCATCGGCCACCATCGAGGTGTCCTTCCAGTCGCCATCACCGATGGCATAGGTCAGGCGCTTCAGCGGCAAGGTGCCGGCGGCCGTCGTGGTCGTGCCCGACTGGGTCAGCGTCACGGGCAGGCTGACCTTCTGGACGTTGCCCTTGATCGTCAGGTTGCCATCGACCTGGTACTTGCCGCCGCCCAGTGCCTTGACGGCAGTGGAGTCAAAGGTCGCTTGCGGGAATTTCGCGACATTGAACCATTCTGCCTTGGGCAGCTCGGCATCGGTTTCCTTGACGCCCATCGTGGCGCTGCCGGTATCGACCGAGAAATGGATCTTGCTGGCTTCGGGCTTGGCGGTGTCGAACGCGATCTTGGCATCAAACTTCTGGAAGTGGCCTTTGATCGGCACACCCATTTGCTTGGCTTCGAAATTCACGGCGCTTTGCGCAGGCACCAGCGCTTGCTGGGCCATCACCGGGGCGGCAAAGGCAGCCGCAGTCAGCGCGGCAGCGAACAGGGCGGTTGGGGAGAGCTTGGACATCGGATCAGACTCCAGTAAAAAAACGGTACGAATCAAGAAGCGCGGCCGGGCAGCATGCGGGAGAGCAGGCCGTCTCGGTCAATCAGCTGGTGCTTGAGCAGCGCAGCCACATGCATGACCACCAGCGCCGCCAATGTGTAGGCCAGGTAAGCATGCCAGGGCTTGAGTGCCTCGGCGAGTTCCGGGCTCTTGCTCACCAGGTCCGGCAGCGGCATCACCCCAAACAGCACGATCGGAAAGCCGGCTGCAGAACTGTAGATCCAGCCGACCAGCGGTACGGCAAAGAACAGCGCATACATCAGGTGATGAACGCCGTGGTGGGCGACATGTTGCCAGGCGGGCATCGCGCGGGCGGTCGCTTCGGGCAGTGCCGGTGGGCGGTGGGTAAAGCGCCACAGAATGCGCACAGCCGACAGGATCAGGATCGTCATGCCGGCCCATTTGTGCCAATTGAAGTATTTGAGGCGCGTGGGGGAGAAGGGCAGGCTGGTCATGTACAGGCCAAAGGCGAAGATGCCAATCAGGGCCAGGGCCAAAATCCAGTGCAGTGCAATCGCGGTGCCGGTATAGCGGGTGTTATTGGTCGTGGTAGCCATAAAAAACGCTGCAGCGAAGGATGCAGCGGAATTGTTTGAAGCGAGTGTAGGAGCGGATCAACCGGCAGAAGTTCAGCCCGATTGATGGCGAAGTTCAAATTAATTGAATTGATCGACCTTGCCCTGGATGGTTCCAGAACCAATCCTCATAAGCATATGCTGAGCAGGCTAAAACAGGCAGTTCTCAACGCGGTCCTTACAACAGTTAAGACCGGGTAGTTTGTATCGCCTTGTACATCGGCCGGCGCAAACCGGCCCCGGCAGGGTCAGTGCCTCAGCTTTGCTCGCCCGCCAGTGCCGCCTGCTTCCAGGCCTGGGCGGCGGCCGCCGCATCGCCGCGGTATTCGGCCTGCCGGGCCAGATGCTGCCAGGCGCGGCGGCGCAGCGACTCCTCCTGCAGCGAAGGCGCTGCCTGCTGCAGCCATTGCTGCGCCTTGCCCCAGAGCTGGCGCTGCAGGCAGGCGCATCCGGCCAGGTACTGCAGATACGCATCGTGCGGGCGGCGCTGCTGGGCCGCTTCGATGCGGGCCAGCCAACTGGCATCGAGCGCACCCATGCTGTCTTCGAGCACCCGCACCAGACGCTCGGCCTGCAGGCTGGGCAGGCCGTTGTTGCTGTTGGTGTAACGCTCCCAGGCGGGCAGCAGCCATTCGCGCATCTGCTGCGGGTCGCCACCCAGTTGCTGCAGGCGCCGCGCCGCATGGATGCCAACTTCAGGCAGATTGCGCTCGGCGGTGTCCAGGCTGCGCCAGGCCTGCATCAGCTGCTCGGGGTCATGGGCGTCGTTGATCAGCTCGGTAGCCAGGCCCTTGATGATGCTTTGCGCTGCAGCCGCAGAAAATGCGCGGTGCTTGGCCAGCAGCCGGGCGGTGTCCAGCGCGGTCAAGGCTTGGCGCAGCTGGCGTGCCGCCTTGAGCTTGAGGCGCAACGCCAGGGTGCGGCGCGCTGCACCCTGCGGCAGGCGCGCCAGTTGTTCGATCGCGCTGTGGGCGTTGTGGTCATCCAGCGCCCACTGGGCGGCGCGCAGCTGGGTGCCTTCGGCCAGCTCAGGCAGGTGGCTGGCGCGGGGGGCGGTGGCTTCCTGCATCGCCATCTCCCAGTGCTGGTCGCGCTGGGCCTGGTCTTGCAACGCGTGTGAGCTTTCGGCAGCCAGCACATGGCCCAGCACACGCAGCTGCAGGCCATGGGGGATCGCGGCGCCGCTGTCCTGCAAGGCTTGCTCCTGGGCCAGCGCCGACAGCGCGGCCTTGCGGGCCCGCACAAAGCGGCCCGCCTGCAACTGGGTGACGGCATCGAGCGCGGCGCCATGCATCGCCCGCTCCTTTTGCTGGATGCGCCAGCGCTTGGCCTGGCGCGGCAGCTCGAACATCGCGCTGACGCCGCGCAGCGCGCCATAGACCAGTACAAAGGCCAGCAGCAGCAGCACAACGACCAGGTTCAGCGAGAAGTCTATGCGGTAGGGCGGCCAGTGCAGGGTGACGCTGCCCTGGTTGCTGCCGGCAAACAGCGCCGCCGCCACTGCAACGGCAAACAAACCGATCAACCAAATTGCGGCTCTCATCGCTTAACGTCCTGCGGCAGCGGTGGCCAGCGCCGCCAGGGTGTCATTGGCGCGGGGCACTTCCACATCCTGCATCGCCTGCTGGAGCTGGTTGATCTGCTGGGCCGCCTGCTGGCCACGTCGCGACGAGACATCGAAATACTTGTGCACTGCATCGGCGGCAGCGGCCAGGTCATTGCGCGACGCATTCATCTGGCGGCCCAGCAAGGCCATGCGGGCATTCATGATGCGAAGTTTGAGGTTTTCGCGGACAAAGAATGCCTGGGTAGGCGAGAGCAGCACCGCATCGGGGTAGTCGATGCGGCGCACGCGCACCAGGCTGCGGGCTTCCTCATGCACCACGCCCCATGCGGTGGACAGCGCAGAAAGCCACCAGCTAGGCGCGGCGGGATCGTCCGCGGTCGCATTGGCGCTGGCAGAGGCCGGCGCGGCTGCGGCGGGCGCTGGCTGGCCCGTCCGGCCCCGGGCAGGTGCGGAACGGCGCGCGTTCTTATCCAGCACATCGTTTTGCAGCGGCAAATCATCGATCTGGCGCAGCACATCATCCATGCGGGCCAGCAGACCGGCGGTGTCGAGCGATTTGCTGGTGGCGATGCGGTCCAGGTCACGGGCAATGGCGCGCTGCAGCGGGGCCAGCCTTGGTTGTGCGGAGACGCTCACGCGTTGCTGGGCGATCTTCAGCGCGCTGACGAGCGGGTCGGGGCTGCCGCTCAACTGGCTTTGCTGCATCGCAAAGCGCACGGCACTTTCGATGTCGCCGACCATCGTGTCATCGCGGTTGCGCGAGAGGCTTTGCACCAGCTCTTCCAGCTGGCCGCGCTGCAGCGCCACTTCGCCGACACGCGCTTCCATCACCGACATGCGTGAGGCGGTATCGCGTGAGACGTCATCAGCCTGGCGGGCCAGGGTGCGGGCTTCCACCGCCTGGGCGCGGGAGTCGGCGCTTTGCAGTGCCAGCTGCTGCTGGATATTGTTGAGCCGTTGCCAGAGCATGGCCGCACTGATGATCGCTATCGCTGCAGCAACGCCCAGGGCCACGGACGTCCAGACCCAGGCTTGCGGCAGGCGGGTGCCAGCAGGGCTGACCGGGCTGGGGGCGGGGGTCGTTGGGGAAGGCGTGGGGTTCAGTGCGTGCTCGGGCAGCGTCATAGCGCAGATTCTAACGACGCCACCACGTCTTCCAGCGAAGGCCTGCACTGCTGAATGTGGACAAATCCTGCCGCGCGGGTGGCTTGGGCGATGCGTGCATGGGTGGCGAGCGCCTGGGCAGGTGCCAGAGCGGCAGCGCCGAATCTGTTGCGTAAATGCATCACTGCCTCGGAACTGCTGAACAGCCAGATGCTGCCATCGGCCAACGCCTGGGTGGCCAGTGCCAGCTGTGCCGCTGTCCACGCGGGCGCCTGGCGCTGGTACACGCCAACAAAATCCACGCCGATACCTGCCTCCTGCAATTGGCGGGCCAGCCATTCGCGGCCCGAGCCGGTGACCAGTTGGTCGATGGCAGTGCCCGCACTGGCACCCCGCACCACCAGCACGCGCCGGCCCGATGCCGCCATCGCGGTGGCTTGGGGCCCCACCTCGGCCCATAGCGATTCAGAGTCGAACTGCGGCGCATCGGTCGCTGGCTGGTCGATCAGCGCGCCGGGAATGCCCAGTGCCTGGGCTGCGCGTGCCGTACCGGGCCCGGGGCACCACAGCCGGGTAGCGGAGGCGCTGCGCGGCTGCCCGGCCAGCGCCTGCACCAGCGCCGGATCCAGAAAAAAACGGGCTGCATTGGTGCTGACCAGCATCAGCGCGCCATAGCGTGCCCAGTGCTGACGCGCATCCATGCGGGCTGCCTGGTGGGCCGGACTGTCGGCCGCAGCAATGTCGATCAGCGGCAGCGCCTCGGCCGCCCATCCGCGCTGGCGCAGCTGGGCCACCCAATCGTCCGCTTCAGGCTGCGGGCGGGTGATGATGATGCGGCGCTGCGGCTGACCCATGGCAATCGGGACCGGCGCTCAGCGGCGCACCTGCGCACCTGCTTGCTGCAGCAGGGACGCCACATGCTGGCCCAGTGCATCGGCGCTGGCCAGGTCGGTCACGGCGGCGCTGGCCTGGGCAGACACCAGCGGCGCATTCGGGTTGATTTCATCCCCCCAGGCGGCGCGCAGCCACAGCTGTTCGCCTTGCCATTCGCCGTGTGCCGCCAACGGCATGGAGCAGCTGCCGCCCATGCAGCGGCTGACGGCGCGCTCGGCCGTCACCGTCTGCCAGGTGGCCTGGTCGGCCAGACCGGCAAACAGGTCCAGCAGATCGTGCCGGTCGCTGCGCACCTCAATGCCCAGCGCGCCCTGGCCGGCGGCCGGCAGCATGGTGTCGGTGCCAAAAGCATGGCGGATGCGTCCATCCAGCGCCAGGCGCTTGAGGCCGGCCGCCGCCAACACGATACCGTCGTACTGGCCTTCGTCGAGCTTGCGCAAGCGGGTGTTGACGTTGCCGCGCAGCGGCTGGACATCGAGGTCAGGCCGCAGCGCGCGCAGCAGCACCTGGCGGCGCAGGCTGGAGGTGCCGACGACCGCACCCTGGGGCAGATCCTGCAGGCTGGCGTAGTGGTTGGAGACCCAGGCATCACGCGGGTCTTCGCGTTTGAGCACGGCGGCCAGCGCAAAACCCGGGGGCAGCTCCATCGGCACATCCTTGAGCGAGTGCACGGCCAGATCGGCGCGGCCGGTCTCCAGCGCCGTCTCCAGCTCCTTGACGAACAGGCCCTTGCCGCCGACCTTGGACAGGGTGCGGTCCAGAATCTGGTCGCCCAGGGTGGTCATCCCCAGCAGGCCGACCTGGTGGCCCAGGCGTTGCAGGATATGTTGCACATGTTCAGCCTGCCACAGGGCAAGCTGGCTTTCGCGGGTGGCGATGGTCAGGGACAAGGAGCTCATGGGATGGGGCGCCACGCCTGGCCGGTCTGCGCTTTACAGGCGGCGGGCACGATACGTGGTCAACAAGCGGTTCACAACAGGCGGCTGATGCTAGCATGTGCAGCGCCGCTCTTTGGCGCAGTGCGACTTTGGGGCGGCGTGGATCTTTCAGCCCTTTGCTTCTTCGCCCATGACCACTGCCAGCAAAAAAGACACCCCTGCAGTCGCCAAGCCCCCGGCGCGCAAAACCAAGGCGGGCAGCACTGCCGCCACCCAGGCCGTCACCCGCCGCGCCGACAAGGACCAGCCCTTGATGGACGACATCCGGCTTTTGGGCCGGATTCTGGGTGATGTCATCCGTGAGCAGGAGGGCCAGGCCGCCTTCGATCTGATCGAGCAGGTGCGCCAGCTGTCGGTGGCCTACCGCCGCAATGACGACCAGGATGCGGAGAAATCGCTCAAATCGCTGCTCAAAGGCCTGTCAGGCGACCAGACGGTCAGCGTGATCCGCGCGTTCACCTATTTTTCGCACTTGGCCAACCTGGCCGAAGACCGCCACCACATCCGCCGGCGCGAGATCCATGAGCGCGCCGGTAACACGCAAGAAGGCAGCATCGAGGTGGCGCTGGCGCGCCTGCGCTGGGCGGGCATTCCCGTCAAGGCGGTATCACAGACACTGGCGCACAGCCTGATCTCGCCCGTACTCACCGCCCACCCGACCGAGGTGCAGCGCAAGAGCATTCTGGATGCCGAGCGTGCGATTGCCGCGTTGCTGGTGGAGCGCGACGATATTGCCCAGCGCGCCCAGCTCTTCAACAGCAGCAAGGATACGTTGACGCCGCGCCAGCTGGCCGACAACGAGCTGCAACTGAGCGCGCAGGTCACCCAGCTGTGGCAGACGCGGCTGCTGCGCTACTCCAAGCTGACGGTCGAGGACGAGATCGACAACGCGCTGAGCTACTACCAGGCCACGTTCCTCACTGAGATCCCCAAGCTCTACGCCGCGCTGGAGCGCGAGCTGGGCGAGCGCGACCTGGCCACTTTCTTGCGCATGGGCCAGTGGATTGGTGGCGACCGCGATGGCAACCCCAATGTCACCGCCAAGAGCCTGCAGGAGGCGCTGCGCCGCCAGTCCGACCTGGTGCTGCGCCACTACCTGACCGAGGTGCACTACCTGGGCGGTGAGCTGTCGATGTCCCAGCGCCTGGCTGGCACCACCGCCGCGTTGCAGGCGCTGGCGTCACGCTCCCCCGATACCAGCCAGCACCGCGAGGACGAGCCCTACCGCCGCGCGCTGATCGGCGTCTATGCGCGCCTGGCCGCGACCTTGAAGAACCTCAGCGGCGGAGAGGCCGCACGCCATGCGGTGGCGCCGCAAAACCCCTATCTGGCGAGCGAGGAGTTCCTGGCCGATCTGCGCGTCATCGAAGACTCGCTGCGCGACAACCATGGCCGCGCACTGGCCGAGCAGCGGCTGTCACCGCTGATCCGTGCGGTGCAGGTGTTCGGCTTCCACCTGGCGACGGTCGATCTGCGCCAAAGCTCGGACCAGCACGAGGCCGTGATCAGCGAGCTGCTGGCTACGGCCGGGCTGCAGGCCGATTACAGCCAGCTGAACGAGACAGCCAAGCGCGAGCTGCTGCTGCAGTTGCTCAGCGATGCCCGCCCGCTGCGCGTGGTGGGTGCCAGCTACAGCGAGCGCTGCCTCAGCGAAATGGCGATCTTCGAGCGTGCACGCCTGTCGGTGCAGCTCTATGGCCAGGACGCCATCCGGCACTACATCATCAGCCACACCGAGTCGGTCAGCGACCTGCTTGAGGTGCTGCTGCTGCAAAAGGAGGTGGGCTTGCTGAGTGGCCGCATCAACGATGGCCAGTCGCGCGCGACCTTGATCGTGAGTCCGCTGTTCGAGACCATCGACGACCTGCGCCATGCGGCTACCATCATGCGCGAGTACTATGCGCTGCCCCATATCGCCGCGCTGATCCAGCGCAGTGGTGCCGAGCAGGACATCATGCTGGGCTACAGCGACAGCAACAAGGACGGCGGCATCTTCACCAGCAACTGGGAGCTGTACCAGGCCGAGCTGGCGCTGGTGGCGCTGTTTGACGAGCTGAGCCAGCCCAACCCGGTGCAGCTGCGCCTGTTCCATGGCCGGGGCGGTACCGTCGGGCGTGGCGGCGGCCCCAGCTACCAGGCGATCTTGGCCCAGCCGCCAGGCACCGTGCGCGGCCAGATCCGCCTGACCGAGCAGGGCGAGGTGATTGCCTCCAAGTACGCCAACCCCGAGATCGGCCGGCGCAATCTGGAGACGCTCGTGGCCGCCACGTTGGAGGCCACGTTGCTGCAGCCCACCAAGCCTGCCAGCCAGGCATTTCTGGATGCGGCCGCTGATCTGTCGGCCGCCAGCATGGCTGCCTACCGCGATCTGGTGTACGGCACCAAGGGCTTCGAGAGCTATTTCTTCAGCTCCACGCCGATCCGCGAGATTGCCGAGCTCAATATCGGCTCGCGCCCTGCATCGCGCAAGGCCAGCCAGCGCATCGAGGATTTGCGCGCCATTCCCTGGGGCTTCAGCTGGGGCCAGTGCCGCCTGACCTTGCCGGGCTGGTATGGCTTTGGCTCGGCCGTGCAGGCCTTTGTCAGCCAGGAGGGCAAGACCGCCAAGCTGCAATGGGCCTTGCTGCAGAAGATGTACCGGCAGTGGCCCTTCTTCCGCACCCTGCTGTCCAACATGGACATGGTGCTGGCCAAGAGCGATATGGCGCTAGCGCTGCGCTACAGCGAACTGGTGGCAGATACGCGTTTGCGCAAGCGCGTGTTCCAGGCCATCGAGGCCGAATGGAAGAGCACCGCCGAAGCGCTGGCGCTGATCACCGGGGAGGCCAACCGCCTGGCCAACAACCCGGCGCTCGAGCGCTCGATCCGCCACCGCTTTCCCTACATCGATCCTCTGCACCACCTGCAGGTCGAGCTGATCCGCCGCTGGCGCAATGGCGAGGACAATGAGCGGGTGAAGACCGGTATCCATATCTCCATCAATGGAATCGCGGCTGCGCTGCGCAATACCGGTTGAGGTGATCCGGGCGGGGCACCTTGCCATTGGCAAGCGTCTTCTGCCCCAGCTTGACGAGGCCCTGGCGCCACGCCGGGGCCTTTGTTATTTTGACGGGGCGGCTGGCTTGTCTGCCTTTGCAGCGCAGCTGCCCACCAGAAAGAGAAACGAAAAAGGAATCGTGATGAATGCCTATGTCTACCTGGGTGGGGCCATTGCGCTGGAAGTGATGGCCACCACCGCGATGAAGTCCTCCGAGGGCTTTACCCGCCTGGTGCCCAGCCTGATCTGCGGCATTGGCTATGTGCTGTCGTTCTACCTGCTGGCGCAGACCTTGAAGACGGTGCCCACCGGCATTGCCTATGCGATCTGGTCGGGCGTGGGGATTGTGGCGATCTCGCTGATCGCCTGGGCCTTGCATGGGCAAAAGCTCGATGCCGGAGCGATGGCGGGCATGGGCTTGATCATTGCCGGGGTGCTGGTGATCAACCTGTTCTCGAAGTCGGCAGGGCATTGATGCTTGGTGTCCATGGATACGCTGGCCGCAGCTATTGACTCGCAAACTTCATTAGCGATTTCTAAAATAAATCTTAGAATGCTTGGTTTTGTATCGATAGCACTGAAGGGGTACCGGCATGGGGTGGATGGCAAAAATAAGCGTGGCCAGTCTGGTCAGCTGCGGCGCGATGGCGGGATTGGCTGCTGCGGCGGGTTCGCCGGGCCAGACCGATCAGGTCTTCAAGGTGCCGGCGCTGGAGCAGCCAGCGGGTGTGCCGCAGGAGTTCGTGCGTACCAAGAGCATGGAGGCCGGTCTGGCCATCCAGCCCGTCGCGATTGACCTGGGTGAGTGGGCAGGCCTGAAATCCACCCCTGAGTTACCTGTGCGGATCATGGGTGCCTCGCGCACCGTGCCGCAAGCCCAGTCGGCCACGCAGACGGCGCAGCTGCTGCAATGGCGCACATCGGCCAACGGCGGCGCCGTGGCGGCCTTGAGCGTGCGCTCCGGCGGTGCCCAGGGCATGCGCCTGGGCCTGGTGGTGGAGCAGTTGCCTGGCAGCACGATGCTGCGCCTCTATACCGACCACCAGCCTTCGGCGGTTTTCGAGATCGCGGGCCAGCGCGTCATGCAAATCCTGCAGGCCAACCTGGATGCGGGTGACCACAGCGAAGCGGGCCGCACCTGGTGGACACCCAGCAGCTCCGGCGAGCAGGTCACCCTGGAGATCGAGTTGCCTCCAGGCACCTCGCCAGCGCAGCTCAAGGTGTCGCTGCCCCAGGTCATGCACATCTACGAGAACCTGTCGCTGCCGCTAGGCACGGATGAGGTGGATGCTGCGCAGGAGGACGCCAAGTCCCTGCCGCTGGGCAATCCGGTGGATTGCCATCTGGATGTCAACTGCTATCCCCAGCTGCAGCTGGAGCGCAAAGGCGTGGCCCGCATGGCCTATGTGACCGAACGCATGGCCGATGGCAGCTACTACTATGGGCTGTGCACCGGCAGCCTGCTCAATGACGCCCAGGGCTCGAGGACGCCGTATTTCCTGACGGCGGCGCACTGCATGTCGACCCAGACGCTGGCATCGGCGCTGGAGACTGACTGGTTCTATACCTCCACCCGCTGCTCCAGCAACAGCCTCTCCCCGAGCAGCGTGAACCTGCGCAATGGGGCCCAGCTGCTCTACAGCAGCGCCAGCCCGGATGTCACCTTGCTCAAACTCCATGACACGCCGCCGGCTGGCGCCGTGTTCCTGGGCTGGGACAGCAGCATCGTGCCGAACAACACGCCTGTGGTCGGTGTGCACCACCCCGATGGCGGCTTGCAGAAAATCAGCATGGGGGTCATGTCCTCGCGCTATGACTGCCACCTCGATGGCAAGAGTGTGTTCTGCACCTCTGCGCCCAATTCCGGCAACTACTACTATGTGCCCTGGTCCATGGGCCTGACCCAGCAGGGCAGCAGCGGCTCGCCGCTGTTCAACAACGGCGCCGTGACCGGTGTGTTGACCGGCGCATCGGAGGCGAGCTGCCGCGCCAATGGTGCCGGTGCCTACAGCTTCTACCCCAGTCTGAACAGCGTGATGCCCGCCTTGCGCAAGTGGCTGGTGGATGCCGGTGGTGGCGCGACCACCCCTCCCGCATCGGGCCGCATTCCGGTTTACCGCTTCTACAACACGCAAAATGGCACGCACTTCTTCACTGCCAACGCGCAGGAGCGTGACGCCTTGATCCAAGGTGCCCCGAGCTTCCAGTATGAAAATATCGGCTTCTATGCGTCCACGCAGACGGCTGCAGCGCCACAGGCGGTCTACCGCTTCTACAACACCCTCTCGGGCTCGCACTTCTATACCATCAACGCCGACGAGCGGGCGTTTGTGATCGCGAACTATCCGCAGTTCAATGCAGAAGGAGAGGCCTGGTATGCGCGCCAGGCAGCGGGAGAGGGCTCGGTGCCCATGTACCGTTTCAACAATACCCTCACCGGTGCGCACTTCTACACCACCAATAGCGCAGAGCGTGATTTTGTGGAGCGGACCTATCCTCAGTTCAGGTTCGAGGGCGTGGCCTACTACGTCTGGGGCAGCCAGTAAGGCGGCTGCACCGACCGCGCCTGACCGCCGGCTGGAGGGTGGTCAGGCCTGGGAATCAGCAGCGATTCATCAGCCTCGCTCGACGGGGCGCGATGGGTCGCTGCACCATTCGCTCCAGCTGCCGGCGAACAGCGCCGTCGGTGCGTAGCCGGCAATCTCCATCGCGATCAAATTGGGCAGGGCGCTCACGCCGCTGCCGCATTGGTGCACCACCGTCTGCGGATCGTGCCCGGCCAGCAGTGCCTCGAACTCGGCGCGCAGTTCGGCAGCAGGTTTGAAGCGGCCGTCAGGTCCGATATTCGTTGTGAACGGGCGGTTGAGCGCGCCAGGAATGTGGCCGGCCACCGGGTCCAGCGGTTCGACTTCCCCGCGGTAACGCGCCGGCGCACGCGCATCGATCACGGTCTGCTGTGCGCCCAGCGCCTGCTGCACCTCGCTGGCAGTCTTGAGCGTGCGCAGCGCCGGGCGCAGTTCAAAATTGCTTTGAAAATGGCTGGCAGGCTCGCCCGCCTCCACCGCACCACCCGCCGCCTGCCAGGCCTGCAGGCCGCCGTCGAGCACGGCCACGGCATCGTGGCCGGCCCATTTGAGCATCCACCACAGGCGGCCAGCATAGTTCACGCCATTGCGGTCGTAGACGACCGCCTGCATGTCGTTGCGAAAGCCGACCTGCGACAGCCACACCGCAAAACGCTCCCGGCTGGGTAGCGGATGGCGGCCGCCGGAGGCTGGCGGGCCCAGGTCGGTGGCCGCAATGCTTTGGCCGTGGCTCAGGGCGCCATGCGGGGCGCTCAGGTCCTTGTCGAGATTGGCGTAGACGGCGCCCGCGATATGGGCCTGGGCAAACTGCTCGGCGCCAGCGGTTGGCTTGGTCAGGTCAAAGCTGCAGTCAAACACCATCACCTGCTGCGGGCTGGACTGCTGCAGCGCCTGCAACTGGGTGACCGTGATCAGGGTGGTGTAGGCAGCGGTAAGGGGGGTGGTGGCCATGGCAGAGCTCCAGGAAGAATCTTGCAAACATTATGTGGCAGTGCCGCGCCCGCTGCAGCCAACCCGGGTGGCATCACCATGCCACAGGCCGTCTGCCTGGATCAGCGCTTGCGCAGTACCGTCGCGACGATGCCGCTGCCGACGATCAAGGCCATGCCCATCCAGCCGATGGCCGGAATCTGGTCGCCAAAGACGACGATGCTGAACAGGCCCGCAAACACGATGCCTGAATACTGCAGGTTGGCGACGACCAGGGTGGCGCGGCGCGTCGTGGCCGATCCGTAGGCGCGCGTCATCGCCAGTTGCGCACCGGCGGCCAGAATGCCGACGGGGATCAGCCACAGCGCGGGCCAGCCGGGGAAGCTGGAGGTACCGACAAACAAGGTGGCCAGGCCGCCAGCGATGGCCGAACCCACGGCAAAGTAGAACACCACGCGCTGCTCGGGCTCGCCCATGCGCGACAAGGCCACCACCTGCATGTAGGCAAAGGCCGAGATCAGCCCGGACATCAGCCCCACCAGGCCAGCGAACATCTGGTCGGCCTCGATATTGGGGCGCAGCATCAGGATGACGCCGCAAAAGCCACTGATCACCGTCAGCACCAGTGGAATATTCAGCGCGGGCTGGTCGCCCTCGCCCTTGGGGCGCCAGGTGAGCAGGGCGCTGCCCACAACAAAGGCCGCTACCCAGAGGCTGCTCATATAGTTCAGGGTCATCGCGGTGGCCAGCGGCAGCTTGCCGATCGCATAGAACCACATGCCCATCGACGTGACGCCGATGCAGCTGCGCCAGGCATGCATCCGGGGGTAGCGGGTGGTCAGGGAGATATTCTGGCGCCGGGTGAGCCACCAGATCAGCGCCATGCTGATGAGCCCCCGGTAGAACACGATCTCGGCCGCGTTGAAATACACAGAGGCGAACTTGATGCACACGCCCATGAGTGCAAACATGAACGCCGCGGCCACCATCCAAAGGGCTTGCATGGGAAACTTCTAAATAAAAAAGCTGCTATCGCAAAGCGGAAGGGACCCTCTGCAAAACTCCCTGCCGTGGTCTGAACGCGGTCTCGGGCGATCCGCTGCGT
>NZ_CAXYJV010000037.1:0-11127 GCF_964277875.1 uncultured Comamonas sp. | reverse complement strand
CAACCACAAGACGGCAAACGAGATCCTACACGGTGACTGGAGTTCAGACGTGTGCTCTTCCGATCTGTCAAGATTGGATGGAAATGGTGGGTCAGGTTTGCATGGAAATCAACATGCGCTGCCCTTGGCGTTGTTCGAGGCTAGCGCCTGGCTGGCGTCACCGGGCTGTGCTGCGTTGCTGCTAGTTCCATCATGGGCCAGTTGCGCGTCTTCCGGAGATCCGCGTACCACCTGGGCCAGGGATTCAACCACCAGATCAGGCTGCAGCTTGCGAAACTCAGGCGACATGCGATGGAGCACGGAGCGCAAGCTGTCGGTTTTGAGGATCCCTACCAACAAATAGCCACTGCGGATCACATCGTCGGCAAACAGCAAGCTGGTGTAGATCCATGAGCGTTCAATGGCCAGGTCGATGTGCTCGGAGAAATCGACGATGGCAGTGGCGCCCCGCGCGAGCCGGTCCAACTCGTTCGTCATGCCTTTTTCCAACTCTGCCGTATCGAGCTTGAAATGCTTAGCGATGCGGCGGAAGTCCGAATCCTGGTCCTGCTGGATCTGGTGCAGCCAGTGCACCAATTCGACATAGGGGTTGCCGCGAAGCTTGCAGGCGACCGTTGCCGCCTCTGCTGCACGAAAGACTTGGGGGTTCAACTTGCCAAACAGATGGCTGCGACTGATCTCCGACATGGGGGCTCCAAGATATGTGATGGCAAAAAAAGGTTGCTATATGAGGCTTCAGGCCTTCTGAAGGTGCGGCTCAGCAACCGTAGACAGCAAGGTGTTTTAATAAAAATCAGCTATCAAGTCTAATATCTTAATTGCCATTACGCTATCATCGCTCGGAGGAAATGAACAACTGCACCAGGCAGGTAAACGGTCCCTGCAAGCGCATTCGTGGGAGCTACAAGTGGAAGATTTCAACATTGGTGTGGACTGGGCCCAGCCTGTCTCAGACACGCAGCCAGCGGGCAAGAACACGGAATTCGACACCGCATTTGCAGAGCTGGAAACCGCAGCCATACACAGCCCGGAGCAACAGTACGGGGACACCTTGATTGCATCCAAGGAGCCCGACTGGCCCCAAGTGCTGGCATTGGCCAGCGCCTTGTGCGCCCAGACCAAGGATTTGCGAGTACTGCTTTTGCTCACGCGCGCAATGACGCGCATGCATGGCTTACCCGGGCTGCACTATGGTTTGCAAAGCGTCGACACGGTATGTCAGCTGTTTTGGGCGCAGGTCCATCCACAGCTTGAGGTGGATGGCGAAGCTGACCCCCACATGCGCTACAGCGTCTTCTGCGATTTCGGCGATAGCAACAGCTTGGTTGCGGACATGCGACAAACCGTTGCGCTTCCCAGCCAAATTGGTGCATTCACCGTCAAAGACCTGGAGCGCCTGTTCGATAGTGGATCCATTGAGCTCAATGGCATCTCCGTCACCAGCCGCCAAATTGCGCAGATTCTGGAAGAGAAACAGCATGAAGGCGGCGCGGCGCTGCAGGAACTACTAGCGCAAATTCTGGCCTTGGTCGCCAACATACAAAGCCGCTGCCGTGAGCAACTAGGCAGCGACTACGAACCCGATCTGCAGCCCCTGCGCCGGCCACTGGAGAAGCTCAGCAAGCTGCTGCAACCGGGCGACGTCGCGACCGCGCAGGCGCCGCTGCAACCCCAAGAAGAGAATCTGGTCGGCGGCATGGTTGCGAATACTGGAGATATACGCTCGCGCAAGGATGCCATCCGCCAGTTGGAACTGGTTTGCCGCTATCTGGAGCTGCACGAGCCTACCAATCCGGCCCCTTTGTTGATCCGGCGGTCCATCAAGGTCATGGAGATGCGCTTTATGGACATCGTGCGCCATATGGCGCCGGACGGTCTGAACCAAGCGATGTTCATTGCGGATGCAGAACCCTCTGACACCTAATCCCCATTGCACGACGCGAGGATCCCCCATGTTTTTGCAGCTCAGCGCCCGCTTGGCCTATGCCAATGGCGAGACCCACGTGGTGCAACACGTATTTGATCGGCAAGGCGGCACCCTGGGTCGAGACCCAAATTGCCAAATGGTATTGCTCGACCCCTTTCGCAGGATCTCACGCATCCAGGCGCAGGTGTACGTTGAAGATGAACGCTTTATTTTGCTCAACGCTAGCACCTCCAACGCTATTTACGTAGACGACAGGGAGTTGCGTCCGGGGGAGATATGCCCTGTCGAGAAAGGCGCTACCTGGGTCACTGGTAATTACACCATTCTGGTAGAAGATCTGGCGTACGAGGCCCAAGCGGTGGTTGCGGGTGCACAGCCTGTGGTTGCGTTGCCTTCAAGCCCCGAGGTGCAAGACGCTGAGCAACTGCAGGCTGAAGTCCGCATGGTCCCCTCACATCCAACCTTGCCTACCGCACCTCCCCCCACAGAGCAAGGCGATACGGCACTGGATCAAGCCACTGCTGCGGGGCCATTTGGAGATCTTCTGTCGACCCCTCTGCCTGCGTCCGCGTACCAAGCAGCCGCTGGAGCGCACTCTGGGGCCGTACACGATGCGCCACAGGCGCTATCAGCCAGTCTGCCCGTTTCTCCGCCATTACCCTCTTCGCCGCCCGCTTCCCCCACGCCGGCAGTCGCAGCCGTGGGCTTTATAGCGGCTGATCCGTTTGCCGATTTGCTTGCAACGCCCGTTAGCGAACCTGATGCCTTGGCAGCCCAGGGAATGGCTTTCAAAAGCGCCACGCTCATCCCAGAGGACTTCAATGTATTGGCGCCCAACGGCGCGCCAGAGCGTAACAGTGACGACCCTTTGGCGCAGATAGAGAGCGCTCAAGACCTTCCACAGATGTTTCCAGGCCAATCGTTGGACGCCATCTACCAGCCAGCAGAGGCCGAGATATCCGTGATGGTGCAAGACCCCTTGGCCTCCAAGCAGCACCAGCGCCTGATAGATGCCACTATCCCAGTCGATCCGATGCAGATGTTCGTGGATGCTCCACAAAGCGACATCTTGGAGGTGGGTGTCCTAAAGCCTGGACAGGTACTTGCTGCAGACCAGGCACTCTCGGACCACCGGGTGGAGGTCGGATCGTATTTCCGAGCACCCCGGGCTATTGTGGAAGACCCAGCGCTGGGCCGCCCAGACACACCATCAGCATCTTCGGCCGCAACTATTCCAGAAGCAGTGTTAGCTCCCCTTGAGCTGTCCTCCGCGACGGAGACAGACATTGGACAGCAGCAAGTGATGGAGGTCGGTACCAGCGTTGGTGCTACCGAAGGTGGAGCAACTACCGCAATCAATGCGCAGGCGGACAGCGGAGATGATCCTGATTGCGACATAACCGCGCCACATGTACAAGTGGTTGTGACGCCCCCTTCCGTTGACATTCCACCTCAGGCTGAACAGCAAGCAATCCCGAAAAGCGACGAAACTCATATGCAGGCGCTGCTGGACAGCTTTAAGCAAGGGGCTGGCCTAACAGATTGCCGCTACCCCGAGCAACTCACGCCCGAGCTGATGTTCATGCTGGGCAAGATGCTGGCGGAATCGGTGCAGGGCTGCATGGACTTGCTGAGCGCCCGGGCGGCAGCCAAGCAAGAAGTCAGGGTGTCCGTCACCTTGATCAACGCCGAGGCCAACAATCCTTTGAAGTTTCTGCCGACCGGATCGTCGGTGCTGGCGCAGATTTTTGGGCCTCGCATGGCGGGGTTTCAGGATGGCCCAACGGCGATAGCAGATGCCTTCCAGGATCTGCGCAGCCATGAGGTCGCGATGATGGCGGGCACACAAGCGGCAGTGCGCGGTTTGTTTGACCGCTTTGACCCGCATTATCTGGAGGAGCAGTTGCAGAGCCAAGGGCGTGCAAAGCCGTTGTTCAGCAGCCAGCGCGATGCCCGGTTGTGGGATTTGTACCGCAGCCGTTATGAATGGCTGAAAGACGAGATCAAGAACCAAAGCCCGACATCTTGGGGCGCAGAATTCCTCAGCGCTTACCAGGCAGAAGTGGCGCACAACAGCGACAGTAAGAGCAAGTGATGACCCAAGACCGCAAGCAAGCCGAGACGGCACTGGCCTTGGTCCACCATTCGCAGACGGACCCCGGTGATCGCAGCTACAACGAGGATGCTTTCTGCCATGTGCGAGACCAGCATGTGGTGTCCTTTGCAGTGGCCGATGGCATGGGCGGCGCTGCTGGTGGGCTGCGCGCATCCACCTTGGCCATGCAAGCGATACGCGATGCGCCGTTGTCGATGGACCCTGCCGTTTTTCGTGCGCAGTTGCTGGCCCTATCCAGCCACATACAGGCGCAGCAGCAAGCTCACCCCGAATACAGCCGCATGAGCACCACCCTGGTGGAGCTGCGTATCGATACCCACCGACAACGTGCCATTTGGGCCCACTGGGGCGATTCACGCGTGTATTGGTTTCGCGCCAAGGAGCTGATGGCGATGACCAGTGATCACAGCGTCGTGCAATGCCTGGTGAATGCGGGGCTGCTATCGCCCAGCGCTGTTGCGACCTACCCCAAGAAAAACGTGCTGCTAGGGGCAGTGGGCACCCAAAGCGAAGTCGGGCCCGAGGTACTGGAGCAGGCTATCGATATCTCCACCGGAGATGCGTTCCTGCTGTGCACCGATGGCATCTGGAATGGCCTCAGCCCAGCGGACATTGAGGCCTCTCTGCAGCGTGCAGGCTGTGTGCAAGACTGGATCAGCGACTTGATGGCGATGGTCCGAAAGCAAGGCTGTGGCGACAATGACAACTTCACCGCCACCGGCGTCTGGGTCAGCAACGATGGTGAAAACACCTTGCTGCTGCACGGTGCGTAGAGCCCAGCTGCGCCAAATGTAAAAAAGCAGGCCTCTCGCAAGAGGCCTGCTTTTGTTGGCGGCTTGCGTTTAACCAGCCGCCACCGGCGCACTCTCCCAGCTGCCACCCAGTGCACGAATCAGCGCAATGGTGGCCGTGTACTGGGCGGTGCGCACCTGCAGCGCCTGGCGGCGGTTGCGCAGTTCGTTGCGGCGGGCGTCCAGCAGCTCCAGCTGGCTGACCAGGCCGTTGCGGTAGCGCACATCGGAGAGGTGGGTGGCCCGCTCGGCCGACTGCACGGCCTGGCCCAGCACGGTGGCCTGGCCTTGCAGCAGGCGCAGGCTGCTCAGCTGGTCTTCCACGTCGCGGAAGGCGCCCAGCACCTGGCCGCGCTGGGCGGCCACTGCCGCTTCCAGCCGGGCCTTGGCGCCCTCTTCCTGCGCTTCGCGCTGGCCGCCGTCAAACAGTGGCAGCGAAAGCAGCGCACCCAGGCCCCAGGAGCGGGCCGACCACTTGAACAGGTCACCCAGGTCGGGCGAGGCAAAGCCACCATTGCCGGTCAAGGTGATGGCCGGGAACCAGGCCGCTTGCGCCACGCCCACGCGGGCCTGGGCCGCCAGCACGCTGGCTTGTGCGGCAGACACATCGGGCCGGCGGGCCAGCACGGTGCCGGGCACGCCAGCGGGGATCACCGGCAGGCGCACCTCGCCCTGCGCAGCGGGCAGCTTAAAGCCGGTGGCCACCTCACCCACCAGCACCGCCAGCGCATTGCTCAGTGTGGCCTGCTGGCGTTCCAAGGCCAGGGCCTCGGATTCGGTGGCGGAGACCTCGCTTTGCATGCGCACCACTTCCAGCTCGGCGGCATCGCCGGCGTCGAAGCGCCGCTGGATCAGGCGCAAGGTGTCGCGGTAGGCGGACAGGCTTTGCTGCACCAGCTGCTGCTCGGTTTGCAGCGCGCGCAGTTGCAGATAGGTCTGCGCCACATCGGACTGCACCATCAGACGCGTGCTTTGCAGCAAGGCAGCACGCGCCTCGGCATCCAGCTGCGCGGCCTGGCTGGCCTGCGACAGGCGGCCAAACAGGTCCACCTCGTAAGACAGGTTGAGCCCGGCTGTCACCAAGGTCGCGGGCTGGAGCCCGTTGCTGGTGTTGGCACCAGCCTGGCGTGCCGCGCCGCCCGAGACACCGACCTGCGGCATGCGCTGGGCATCGGCCGAGCGCAGCAGCGCCCGGGCCTCTGCCAGGCGGGCTGCGGCCGTCTGCACATCGGTATTGGCATCGGCAGCGCGCTCGACCAGCTGGGTCAACTCGGCATCGCCAAAGGCCAGCCACCAGGCGCCACGGGGCTGGGCCTCGGCCGGGGCGGCCGTGGTCCAGGAAGCCTGGTCCTGTGGCGTGCTGAAGGCGGCGGGCACCGGCACGCCAGCGTTTTGCACCGCCGGTGGCAGCGCCGTAGCGCAACCGGCCAGCAGCAGGGCCGCAGCCAGCGGCGTGAGCAGTTTCAAGCGCAGCGGTGCCAGCGCGCGGCGCAGCCCCCGGCCCAGGGGCGCCTGACCGGTTTTGGCGTTGAAAGACATCGTCATTTCTTGCATGTTGTTCTTCTCTTATTCGTCATGTCCGCGAGCCGCGGCCAGGAGGGGTTGGGCAGAGCCTGCGCCATGCACAGGTGCGGGCACCGGCGCCGTGATCGGGGCCACATGGGCGCCGTGTTGCTTGAGCGGGCGGTTGCCTGCCAGCTTACGCAGCAGCACATAGAACACGGGGGTCAGGAACAGACCGAAGGCGGTCACACCAATCATCCCGGCGAACACGGCAATCCCCATGGCGCTGCGCATTTCTGCGCCGGCACCCTTGGACAGCACCAGCGGCAGCACACCCATGATGAAGGCCATCGACGTCATCAGGATCGGGCGCAGACGCAGGCGGCTGGCTTCGATCGCGGCCTGGATCGGCGTGCGTCCGGCAAATTCCAGCTCACGGGCAAACTCCACGATCAAGATGGCGTTCTTCGCCGATAGCCCCACCAGCACCACCAAGCCGATCTGGGTGAAGACATTGTTGTCGCCATGCGAGAGCCAGACCCCGGTCATCGCAGCCAGCAGGCCCATCGGCACAATCAGCACAATGGCCAACGGCAGGGTCAGGCTTTCATACTGCGCAGCCAGCACCAGGAACACCAGCAAAATCGCCAGCGGGAAGACCAGCGCCGCGGAGTTGCCCGCCAGGATTTCCTGGTAGGTCAGTTCCGTCCATTCAAAGCCAATGCCCTGCGGCAAGGTCTCGCGGGCAATGCGCTCCACCGCTTCGCGCGCCTGGCCCGACGAGAAACCGGGGGCCGGGCCGCCATTGACATCGGCCGACAGGAAGCCGTTGTAGCGCATCGCACGCTCTGGGCCAAAGCTGGGTTCGAGCTTCATCAGCGCGGACAGTGGCACCATCTCGCCGGTGGTCGATCGCACCTTCAGAGCGCCCACATCTTCGGCGCGGGCGCGGAAGCCCGCATCCGCTTGCACCCGCACGCTGTAGGTGCGGCCAAACTTGTTGAAGTCATTGGCATACAGGCTGCCCAGATAGATCTGCAGGGTCTCGAAAATATCGGTCACCGGCACACCCAGCTGGCGCGCCTTGGTGCGGTCGATATCGGCGTAGAGCTGCGGCACATTGACCTGCCAGCTCGAGAAGATGCCAGCCAGCTCCGGCGTCTGGTAAGCCTTGGCCATGAAGGCCTTGACCGCGCCATCCATCGCTTCGTAGCCGAGCGAGCCCCGGTCTTCAATCTGCAGCTTGAAGCCGCCCGTGGTGCCCAGGCCCGACACCGGTGGTGGCGGGAACATGGCGATAAAGGCGTCCTGGATCTGGCCAAAGGCCTGGTTCAGTTGGCCCGCCACAGCGCCACCGCTCTGGTCGGCGCGGGTGCGCTCGGCAAAGGGCTTGAGCGAGACGAACACGATGCCGGAGTTCGAGCTGTTGGTGAAGCCATTGATCGACAGGCCGGGGAAAGCGATGGCATCCTGCACATTGGGGTTCTCCTTGACGATATCGCCCATGCGCTTGATCACGTCCTCGGTGCGGTCCAGGGTCGCACCATCGGGCAGCTGGGCAAAGCCCACCAGGTACTGCTTGTCCTGTGCCGGCACAAAACCGCCGGGCACCATATGGAACAGGCCCCAGGTGGCGCCGACCAGCGCCAGGTACACGACGAACATGCCGGCCTTATGGCCAATCACGCGGCGCACGCCGCCACTGTAGGCTTCCGAGCCACGGTGGAACACGGCATTGAAGCGGCGGAAGAAACCGCCCAGCACGCGGTCCATGCCACGGGTCAGCGCATCCTTGGGTTCGTCATGGCCCTTGAGCAGCAATGCGGCCAGTGCGGGCGACAGGGTCAGCGAGTTGATGGCCGAGATCACCGTGGAGATCGCAATCGTCACCGCGAACTGCTTGTAGAACTGGCCGGTCAAACCACTGATGAACGCCAGCGGCACAAACACCGCGACCAGCACCAGAGCAATCGCAATGATGGGGCCCGAGACTTCACGCATGGCCTGGTAGGTGGCCTCGCGCGGGCTCAGCCCGGCTTCGATGTTCCGCTCCACGTTCTCGACCACGACGATGGCATCATCGACGACGATACCGATGGCCAGCACCAGCCCGAACAGGCTGAGCGCATTGATGGAGAAGCCCAGCAGATGCAGCACCGCAAAGGTACCCACCACCGACACCGGCACCGCCAGCAGCGGAATGATCGACGCGCGCCAGGTCTGCAGGAACAGAATCACCACGATCACCACCAGCGCGATGGCCTCAAGCAAGGTATGGATCACCGAGTCGATCGACGCACGCACAAACTGGGTCGGGTCATAGGCAATGCGGAACTCCACGCCTTCTGGCATGTTCTTTTGCAGCTCAGCCATCGTGTTGCGCACGTTTTCCGAGATCTCCAGCGCATTGGAGCCCGGGGCCTGGAACACGCCCATACCAACGGCTGCTTCGTTGTTCAGCAGCGAGCGCAGCGAATAATCAGCTGCACCCAGCTCCAGGCGGGCAATGTCGCGCAGACGCGTTACCGCACCGTCCGAGCCGGTCTTGACGATGATGTCGCCAAACTCTTCGGTGCTGGACAAACGGCCTTGGGCATTGATCGACAACTGGGTATCCACGCCAGGCAGACCCGGCGATGCACCGACCACGCCGGCAGCGGCTTGCACGTTCTGGCCCCGGATGGCGGCCACCACATCGCTGGCCGACAGGCCGCGCTGGGCGACCTTTTGCGGGTCCAGCCAGGCGCGCATCGAGTAATCGCCACCGCCAAAGATCTGCACCTGGCCTACGCCCTGGATGCGCGCGAGGCGGTCCTTGACATTGAGCACGGCATAGTTGCGCAGGTAGTCGATGTCATAGCGCCCATTGGGCGAGACCATATGGACCACCATGGTGATGTCCGGCGAACTCTTGACCGTGGTCACGCCCAGGCGCCGCACTTCTTCGGGCAGGCGCGGCTCGGCCTGCGAGACGCGGTTCTGCACCAACTGCTGCGCCTTGTCCGGGTCGGTGCCCAGCTTGAAGGTCACGGTCAGGGTCATCACGCCATCGGTGGTGGCCTGGCTGCCCATATAGAGCATGCCTTCGACACCGTTGACGGACTCTTCGAGGGGCGTGGCGACAGTTTCGGCGATCACCTTGGGGTTGGCGCCGGGGTACTGGGCACGCACCACCACTGAGGGCGGCACCACCTCGGGGTACTCCGAGATGGGCAGGGCCCGCATGGCGATCAGCCCGGCCAGAAAGATCAGCAGCGACAGCACACCCGCAAATATCGGGCGGTCGATGAAAAATCGGGATAAATTCATACGCTTGGCTTTTTTGTTATCGGTTTAGGCGGCGGGCTTGGAGCCATCGTTGGCAGCCTGCTGCGCATCGCCCTTGAGCTCGGATTTGCTGGACATCGGCACCTCCTGCGGTGCCACCACGGCACCGGGGCGCACGCGCTGCAGGCCGTTGACCACAATGCGCTCGCCGGCCTTCAGGCCCGAGGTCACCAGGCGCAGCCCTTCAAACGGCGCGCCCAACTGCACTTCGCGGTACTCGGCCTTGTTGCCCTCGCCCACCACCAGCACAAACTTCTTGCTCTGGTCCGTTCCCACGGCACGTTCGTTGATCAGCAGCGCCTGCTGGCTATGGGGCTGGCCCATGCGCACGCGGGCAAACTGGCCGGCCATCAGCGCGCCGTCGGCGTTGTCAAACACCGCACGCACCCGCACGGTGCCGCTGCGCGCATCCACCTGGTTGTCAATCAGCTGCAGGTGGCCCTTGTAAGGCGTGGCGCCGCTGGTGCCCACCCCCATCTGCACGGGAATGCTCTCGATCAGCGCACGGGCGCTCTTGCCCTGGCGCAGGCCTTGCAGCGCATTGGTCACGATCTGCTCGTCGGCATCAAAACTGGCATACATGGGGTTGACGGAGACCAAGGTCGTCAGCACTGGCGCGCCGGCACCGGCGCTGACCAGGTTGCCCACGGTCACATCGATGCGGCCCATCTTGCCGGCCACGGGCGCGCGCACCTGGGTGTAGCCCAGGTTGAGTTTGGCCGTCTGCAGCGCGGCCTGCGCTGCGCGCAGGTTGGCGTCTGCTTCGCGGCGGGCGTTGGTGCGCTCGTCCAGTTCCTTTTGCGCAATGGCGCGCTCTTCCCACAGACGGGCGGCGCGCTCGGCTTCGCTTTGCGAATAGCCCATGCGTGCCTTGGCGGCCACCACCTGGGCTTCGGCGCGGTCCACTTCAGCGGCATAAGGTGCGGGATCGACCGTGAAAAGCAGATCACCGGCCTTGACCAGCGCACCCTCCTTGAAGTGCACCGCCTGCAGCGCGCCGGCGACACGCGGGCGCACGTCGACGCGCTGCACGGCTTCGAGCCGGCCGGAGAATTCATCCCACAGCTGCACGTCCTGCTGCAGCACCTGGGCGACGGAGACAGGCATCGCGGGCGGTGCCGTGGCCTCTGCCGGCGCACTCGCGTGCGAGCTTTGCAGGCCCATTGCCGTGCCGCCTGCAGCCACCACGGCAGCTGCCAGACCGATGGCCGTCCACCAGCGGCGTTGAGGGGAAGTCGAAGTTTTGTTGTTGCTCATGGCCAAGTCCTGATGTGTGCGTGAATAGTTTTTGAGGTTTCTTGCGGCAACGGCATGCCCCTGCGGCTACAAAAGCCGACAGAAAATCCTTGCCACAGTTGAGCCTCTGCAAAACTCCCTGCCTTGGTCTGAACGTGGTCTCGGGCGATCCGCTGCGTTGTCTTCTTTGTCAATAGCTACGGCTCGACTGCAAAAGACGCCTTGCG